>JAAYJB010000143.1 GCA_012523155.1 Synergistaceae bacterium
CTACTGCGGGAACTGCAGTCTTTCCCCGTGCGATTATATCGAGCGGCACGATTTTGAACGGGACTGCCTGGGGAACCGTATTCCGTGCGGCTCATGCCCCTGGAGCCTCGGTGTGCTGCAGTGCCTGAGATAAAAAAGAGGCCTGCCGGGGCAGACCTCTTCGCTGGTTCAGCTGCGGTGTCACATAGAGAACTTTGTGTACCCCGGCGGAATTGAGAACATCCCCTCATCGAGCTTCCCTTCCCTGATATTCCTGTACATTATAGTGGCCGTATCCTGGGGGTTTTGGGTATAAATCTTCAGAGGATAGTTCAGTTTGCTTGAGACCCATATGGTACCTTCACCGAGTTTTTTGTCGTTGTAAACGATGGAATAGACGTCGCAGGAATAGCCCTCGATGGTCTCTGAACCCTTTTTCGTCACCTTTCCCTGGTTCGCCATCTTTGCCTCCAGGTCTTCCGACGAGTCCAGGGTGACCTGGGTGTTCGGGATCTCCATGTACTTTTTTTGGCCCGGGAGCAGCACATACATCACGGCTGCCCCGGAAGGGATGATGGTGGTCTGCACTCCGATGGGGGTGTCCAGCTCCTGTCTCAGGGCATTTCCCTTTACGAAGGCCCTGCCGGTCAGGTCGCCCTGTCCCATTTTCGAGGTAATGACCATGTCCGCGCTAAATTCAGCGGCCAATGCGGTACCGGCAAGAAGAAAAACAAGAATCAGCGACGCCCACAGAATCCTTTTTGCTTTACAGTGCATGATCTTCATCTCCTTTGTCCATTATTCCTGTGTTCCTTCACAATGAGAATCTTCCCTTAGCGTTTTAGAAGACCGGTTCACAGTCCTTTTCCATAAGCTGCCGTTTATAGTGCTCAAGTTCTTGCTTAAAACCGCGTATTTCAAATTCAGCCCACTCGTCAATGGACTTGGGATATCCCATGCTGGTGAGATCATCCACATGCTGTTTTTCATGGTCCATTATGCCGTCGAACCCGTCGTTTTGTCCCCGGAAATAATTCATCAGGTCGTCATCCGCTGAGACCAGGTCGCCATCAGAATCGAATTCCATTATCGAGAAGCTTTCTCCGTCAATTATACCGCCTATGACCGGCGCATTCTCGCCGGCCCCGCAGTCATCCGTTGTACAATTGGGATTCGTCTGGAATTCCGAATGGATCCCGGCAGGATTGCCTTTCGTATCCGGGAACGCTTCACTTACTTCCCGCTCTACCTCTTTCTGGTACTCACTCATCCCTTTCCGCCCATCCCCGTGAAATTTCCTTGCCCAATCCCTGAGTGTCTCGTCCTTGTACGTCTCAAGGACTTTATTGACCCATTTGATCTTGTTGCTTATTTTTTCACAGTCATCGTCAGGATCTTCCCAGGGCTGATTCACGTCTTCTCCTATGTTCCAGCTAATGGTATAGTTCACTCCGCTTCCGCCTGTTGCAGGTTTCTCCTTAATCATTCCGCCGATGTTGGAAAAGGAAGCACTGAAATATGTCGGGACACTCTTCCCCTCTGTATACCAATCATGGCTTCCCTGTACGCTGCCGGATTCAGGCAGATCCAGGTGGAGACCTATAGCGAACAGCGGAACCGTCTTTTCATAACTTTCAGCTTTGCAAACCCCTTTTTTTACTTGTTTTAAGCGGAATCCCTCGAGCTTTTCCGACATTCTTGCCTCTGCGGGACCCTTTATCGTCAAGGAGAGGGAATCAGGCGTATTTTGGTACATTTGAAGCAGCTGCGAAGCGAATTC
>JAAYJB010000144.1 GCA_012523155.1 Synergistaceae bacterium
AGATTGAATGTCTTTTTGTTCATGTGACAGACTTTGTGAGAAATTTTTTCATCTCCCCCCTGAAGACCGGGAGGGAGGAAAGGAGATCGTTTTTTATGCTGCTTCTTCGGAACGCTGATCTGTATGACCCCGAACCCAGAGGTCTGAGCGATATTGTAATATCCGCAGGCCTGATCCTGGCGGTATGCCCTTCCGGAGAGATCCCGCCCGCGTCTTTTTCATTTGCGGGTGAGGAGCTTCGGGTCGTGGATGCCGGCGGTGATCTTGTGATGCCGGGGATTATCGACCGTCACGTACACTTTAACGGAGCCGGGGGAGAGGGAGGGCCCGCCAACCGGACGCCGCCCCTGCAGCTTTCGTCCTTCGTGAAGGCGGGAGTTACCTCGGCGGTCGGGATGCTCGGAACAGACGGGACCTGCCGGGCACTTGAGGATCTTCTCATGAAAGCAAGGGGGCTTGAGGAAGAGGGGATTTCCACGTGGATCCTCACGGGAAGCTACGGTATCCCTTCTCCGACGCTCACCGGCAATGTCAGGAGAGACCTCTGTCTCATCGACAAGGTGATCGGCCTCAAGCTGGCAGTCTCTGACCACAGGAGCTCCCATCCCTCGATCGAAGAGATACGCCGTGCCGTGTCCGACGTCCGGGTGGGAGGAATTCTCTCGGGAAAGGCAGGGTGCCTCTGCGTCCACATGGGAAGTGAAGCCACGGGTCTGACCCCGCTTCTGGAGGCTATCGAAGGAACGGATATTCCCATAACGCAGTTTGCTCCAACACATATCTCACGATGCGAGTCCCTCGTGAAACAATCGGTGGAATTCGGAAAGCGGGGAGGATACCTCGACATCACCGCCGCCCCTGGAAAAAACCCCATCTTCGGCCTATCCACCTCGAAAGTGGTCTCCGGACTCCTGGAGAATGGGGTACCTGCATCGAACATTACCCTCAGCTCAGATGGAAACGGCTCTATGCCATCGTTCAACGAAAAGGGGGAAATGACCGGTCTTAAGATCGGTCCTCTCGACTCCGTGTTCAGGACTGTGGCCGGAATGCTCGGAACGAAAGAATTTCCGCGGTCCACGGTGATCTCCATGGTGACATCGAATCCTGCGGATCACCTCAAGCTTCCCCGCAAGGGAAGAGTGTGCCCGGGATGCGACGGAGACCTGCTCGTCCTCGACGGGGATTTTAACCTCCGGTACGTGGCGGCAAAGGGGCGGCTTCTCATGGAAGAGGGAGAAGTGACGGTAAGGGGAACATTCGAATAAAGAAAAAGGCGCTGTCCCGGGTTTCCGGGGCAGCGCCGCAGTAAAGGCAGGAAATGGCCCGGCGGTCAGCGGTTCAGTGTCTGAAGGAAAATATCCATCCTGTCCATCGCCTTTTCAAGGTTTTCCATGGAACAGGTGCAGGCGATGCGTACATATCCCTCGCCGCATTCGCCAAATGAAGAGCCGGGGAGGACGGCAACCCGCCCCTTCTCAAGAAGCGCCCAGGCGAATGCCTCACTTGAAAGGCCGGTCCCGCGGATCTCCGGAAAGAGGTAGAATGCCCCTTCCGGTTCAGGACAGCGGATTCCCGGCATGGCATTCAGCCTCTTAGCGGTGTAGGCCAGCCGCTCCCGGAAAATTTTCGCCCGTTCTTCGATTTTGCGATCGTGATTGTTCAGGGCGTACATGGCAGCCCTCTGTGTCGGCACGTTGACGCCATATGTCTGGTTTGCCCCGAGCAGGGTCATGATCTTTATGAGGGGAGCGGGACCGATGGCGTACCCGATGCGCCACCCTGTCATGCAGTGGCTTTTTGAAAGCCCTCCCATGGTCAGGGTCCGCTCCTTCATCCCCGGGATTGAGGCGAAGGGAACGTGCTTTCCGTTGTAGACCATGGAGTCGTAGATCTCATCTGAAAATACGGTAAGGTCATGTTTTTCCGCCACTGCTGCAATGGCTTCCATTCGACTACGTGGAATCACCCTGCCGGTGGGGTTGCCGGGGGAGCATATCATGAGCACTTTTGTACGGCTGGTGACTGCCCTTTCGATCGCTTCCGCGGAGGGGACGAAACCCTCTTCCTCGGAAGAGGGAAGATGAACAATGACTCCCCGGTTCTGGTAGATCTGGTCGAAATAGGGTGCAAAGCACGGTTCCGCCGTGATAACCTCGTCACCGGGATCGAGAAGCGCCTGAAGACCCAGGTACACGGACTGGACTCCTCCCGCCATTATCTGTACCTCTTCGGGCACGGATTTCAGGCCGTATCTCCTGTCCCAGTAGCTGCACACAGCCCGGCGGACATCCTCGAATCCCTGGATGGGGCCGTAATGAGTGTATCCCGCCTTTGCGGCCCTTGCAGCCTCGTCGATAATGTCCGGTTCCGTATCGAAATCCGGCTCTCCAACTCCCAGGCTGATAATGTCCGGGTCGGCGTCTGCCGCTTGGAAAATTTTCAGCATGCCGGAGGGTTTCAGCCCGGCGTATCTCTCGGCGAAATTCATTCCACCCACTCCTTGTTCATATCGTCTCTCTGCTGACCGCATAAAAAACAAAGGCCCGCACCCACAGGATGCGGGCCTTTAAAAATGCGCTATTCGTATTCTTTAAGCATGGCGGCGTATTCGTCCTCCATGCCCTTCCTCACATGGTAGCAGTGTTCGTCTCCGGGGAATTTGCCGGTACGCACGTCGTCTACATACTCTTTAAAAGCGTTGGTGATGGTCTCCGCCACGTTGGCGTACACCTTTACAAATTTCGGCGTAAAGGCCTGGAACAGGCCGATCATGTCGCCGCAGATGAGCAGCTGTCCGTCGCAGGGGCCGCCAGCTCCGATGGAGTACACGGGAATGGTCAGCTTCTGTGCGATGAAACGGGTGAGTTCCGGCGGCACGGCTTCCACCAGAAGGGCGTAGGCTCCTGCTTCTTCGACTGCCAGAGCGTCTTCTATGACGTACCGTGCGGACTGCGGGTCGAGTCCCTGGGCCTTGAAGCCGCCGAGGGGGCCGGAACTCTGGGGTGTGAGTCCGATATGGCCGCACACAAGGACTCCGGCGTCAGCAATGGCCCGGATTCTCGATTTCACGCGGACTCCGCCTTCGAGCTTCACGGCGTCCATGTCCGCCTCCTTCAGGAAGCGTACAGCGTTATAAACGGCATCCTCGTCGGAGATCTGGTATGAGCCGAAGGGCATGTCGCCCATTACGAAGGTGTTGGGGGCCCCGCGGCGGACAGCCTTGCAGTGGCTGATGCAGTCCTCCATTGTGACGGGAATGGTCCCCTGGTAGCCGAGGGTGATCATGCCCAGTGAGTCTCCTACGAGGATCATGTCCATGCCTGCTGCCTCGGCAAAGCTGGCCATGGGAAAATCGTAGGCGGTCACCCATGTGACCTGCTCACCATCCTTCTTCATGTTGACGAAATCCAGGCGCCCTTTTTTCTTTGCCATTACTCATTCTCCTTTCCCCTTCCAGGGGTGTGTATTTTTTCCCGGAAGCTGTGCGCCGGTTTCCGGCATCATTCCCGCAGGGGGCTACCGGGGCTGAATGTAATGCTGCAGGTACCATGAAGTACGTTGTCTGACGGCAGAATATCTGCTGACTTATTTTGTCACAATCATGAGTGCAATACAATCCCTGCTTCTAAGAGGTATATGCCATGGTCAACCGGATTCCTGTCAATGCCGGGAGTAAACCAGGGACGCACCCTTTCGAGATCCGGTCAAAAGAGCGGATGGAACCGTGGAAAACACAGAACGCTGCTGGTGTATAATAAAAAAACTGTGTTAAAATGCCTGAACTTGATTCCATGCGGAACAATCAGCCTCAATGAAAAAGAGAGGATGAAGATGTAGTGGACATTACCCCGAATAATGGTGCAAACGGGAAAGTGAAACTATGCTCCGGTTTCGGCGATTACGCCCGCTTAGGGTTTCTTTTGTTTCTTCTCGTATTGTTTTCTGTCTTTCTCCCCGTCTTTTGCCGGGAAACCTCCGCCCTCGAAAAGACGGAGTATATTCTTGCGGCCTATCCCGCCAACGACCCGAAGAAGGTTTTTTATGCGATCAAGCCTCTGGCGGACCATATCTCCTCGAAAACCGGCTGGGAGGTACGGGCCGTAGTGACGAGAAATTATGAGGAAATGGTCCAGCGCCTGACGGACGGTTCCGTAGATATGGGTCTGATGAGTTCCTCAAGCTATGTGCGCTTTGCCCGGTCAATACCGGGCCTTTCCTACATAGCAACGTATATGGAGATGGATGAAGGGGGAGAAATCTCACCCTTCTACAGGTCGGTCATCGTTGCCATGAAGAGCTCTCAGCTGAAAACGGCGGAGGATCTGCAGGGGAAACGGTTCGGCTTCACAAATACCTATTCAACATCCGGCTACGTGATACCAGCAGCCATGCTCAGTGCAAGGGGAATTGATCCCAGGACATTCCTTGGGAAAATTTTCTTCATTGGAAGACATGACGCGGTCGTTGAAGCTCTCCGGGCCGGATCGGTGGATGCCGGTGCGGTTTCAGACGGAGCGCTGGCTACGGCCAGGAGGCACTACGGAGATATCTTCCGGGAGATCGCGGTGTCAGAGCCTATCCCGCTGGATGCTTTTGTTGCAGGGGCAACCGTTCCTCGCGGACATAGAGAGATCCTCCGGGAAATACTCATCTCCCTTTCGCCGGATTCTGTCCCCATGGAGGCCTTCAGGCGCAACCTTGACTGGCCTGCCGCAGGATTCAGGGCACTTGACGACTCGTTCTACGATCCCCTCCGCAGGGCCATGGGGATCAGGACGGAAAAATAGGGGCCGAAGGGAAGGCGCATTGTGAAACTCTACTGGAAAATTCTTCTCACCGCCCTTATTCCTCTTATCCTTGTCCTTGGTCTCGGCCTGTACCAGGTGAACAGGTCCATCCGCATTCACGAGGCGGGAGTAGCTTCTGAGAACAGGCTTAAAACATCCCTGCTTCAGGTTCGCCTTTCCGCCTTTCTTGACGACATGAATAAAACTGCGGCGATCATAAGCGGATCCAGGGATGTTGAGAGGGCAGTTCAGGCAGGGGATACGGATTTCCTGACCTCATGGGGCAGTCTCTTTCTTTTCGAAGGAGGGCTTGAGAATATTATTATCGCTGACAGGAGCGGAACCGTACTGGCGAGACCGGGGGATCCCTTCAGGTTCGGCGACAGTGTTTCGGACCATCCTGCTTTCATCGGGGCCATGGCGGGGAAGGATATTGCCGCCTTTTACGAAATGGACGGATTCCTGAGCATCGTATGTGTCAATCCAATCAAGTTGTACGGGGAGGACCCTGTTGGGGTCGTTTTTGTCACGGCTCCCGTTACTTATTCCCTGCTCTCCTTTTTTTCCTCCGCCACGGGGATAGGCATCCTCGTGGAGCCCGAGGGTTTTCCTCCCGTTTCCTCTTCTCCGGATCTTCTCCCGGGAAAAGGTTTTCTTTTCAGTCCCAGCCTTATATCCGAAGGGGTGCCCATGAAAAGGGTAGAGGTTTTTTTCCCCGATGACCAGGCGATCGTACCCCTAAGCGATCTTCATAACCGGATGCTTTGGGTCACGGTTTTTATTTTCGTTGTTCTTCCCGTTGCACTTCTTATTCTTCTTCGGCGCCATCTCAGGCCCTATTCAAACCTCATGGCTCATCTCATGCCCCTGACGGAAAAAGGAGCAGACCTTGAGGAGATACGAAGGGGGCTGGAACAGGATTTCCGGCAGAACAGGCATGAGGTGGCCGCCGTGGCTTCTGCCGTAGTTCGTATCCTGAAACTGCTCGAGGAAAAGATACTGCTCCTTGAAAAAACTTCCAGGACCGATCCCCTGACCCAGGTGAGCAACAGGCTGCACCTGGACAGGCTTCTGCAGGCGGAGATGGAACGTTCGGCATCTGAGGAGGAACCATTGTCTGTTATCATCATTGACCTTGATCATTTCAAGGACGTGAATGACGTTTTCGGTCACCAGGCGGGCGACCGGGTGCTCTACAGGGCAGCGCAGATCCTGAAAGAGACCGCCGGCCCCGGCGCATTCGTGGGACGATGGGGCGGAGAGGAGTTCCTGATCATTCTTCCGTCGGTAGGTGAGGACAGCGCCTGCAGGGAGGGGGAAAATCTCCGGAAGGCAGTGGAGAAGGGAGATTTCGCCATCGAACGATATGTTACCATCAGCCTGGGAATTGCAACCATGCTTCCGGGGGATACTCCGTCGACGCTCGTGCACCGGGCTGACAAAGGCCTCTACCGCGCTAAGGCCGAGGGACGGAACAGGACGGTCTTGGGCAGGGAATAGGGAAACCCGTGTTTGTGTACCTTCAGTCAGGCTGTTGTTTCGGTTTTTCTGCAAACCGGGAACCGGGAGAAAGGGGTACGGTACCTTTCGTTCATGCCAGCCTGAAAAGGAGACCGCAGTCATGAGACAAAAAAGAAAAATCACGGAGTCATGGTCAGAAACAGGATTCTGAAAAATTATTTCGCTGAAATACTTCTTCTGTTCACTTTAGGGATCATCACCACGATCCTTATGCTCTCGTGGTCTCTGAATTATCATTTCGAAAAATCCACGACCCATATAGTCAATACCCTGAACCGTGAATTTCTTGCTGAGAATCACCGCATTTATGAGTATCTGCAGAAGATCATCAGGATCAGCGGCATGGAACTGTTCCTGGAGCCCTCCATACAGCGCCTCATGTACCGGAAGGATCTGGAAAACTTCGATGTCGTTGTGGGGATCAGGCGCCTGGATGCTGTTATGAGCGCCAATGTCCATATTCATTCCATTTACGTTTACAATGCCGCCCGCAGGTACGTTTATGCAACGAGCAACACAGATTCTGACAGGATGGACCGGTTCAGGGACAAGAACGCTCTGACTCTCCTCAGCGGTTCGGCCGATCACAGGAGGCTTGCCCCCATCCCCCGTTTTTTAGAGGATTCTTCCGGCGGAGTTCCTGTTTATTCTTTCGTATTTTATGATATCCGGAAAACGGAGCCGAGAATCGGGGGTGCCCTGGTAATGAACTTTACCCTGGAATGGCTCCGGGAAGTGTTTAAGGACACGGATACTTCAAATTCACGGGTAATGTTCGTGGATACGGACGGCACAGTTGTCTATCATTCCGACAGTTCCATGTTCCTGAAGAATATAGACAGTGATGAAATTTTCAGGCGTATGAAGGATCAGGGCGAACCGGCAGGTTTTTTCTCCTCAGTATCCGGAGCAGATGAAGTCTTCGTATTCTATTCGAAAGGCCTGAACGATTCGCTCTATCTCGTAAGGGTGTATCCGTACGAGGTCATAATGGGTGATATTATCGCAAGGCGGTGGACGACCCTGGTCCTGGTTCTCGTCTGGGTGCCGCTGGCAATGGCGCTTGCCGTTCTTATTTCCCGCAGGCTTTACAGGCCGATTGGTAAACTGGTACAGAGGGTGGGTACAAAAGCCGAAAAAAATGAGAGCCGCCAGGGTGATATTGGTTTTCTTTCCTCCAGTATAGAAAGCATTCTCTCCAGGGCAGAGTCCGTTGAGGAAACATCCGAATCTTACCGGAAGATGCTCCAGGCGGATATTCTCCGGGATGCACTCGTGGGGAAGACCCGTGATCCCCGGGTGCTGAAGGACCAGTTTCTGGAATACGAGCTGCCTTTTTCAGGGAGTGGTCCTTTTCAGCTTGCGGGATTCAGGCCCTTTCACGAAACCTCCCTTGGATCCTTGATGGCCGGATGCGGCGTGAATGAAATGGCGGGAGTCATGGTAGACGGGCACCGGGGATTGATTCTCCTGGGGAACTGCGGACAAGGCTGTATTGATGCGCTTTGCCGCAGGGCAATCGATATGGGAGCTCTGCTTGCAGTCCGTGATGTGAATATCGACAGTATCGGCGACCTGCCCGACCATGCCGCGGCGGTTCTCGAGGAACTCCGGTTTTCCTTTCTCCATTCCGGCGGCACCGTTCTGGATTGCCCGGAACAGGGAAGGAACATTGGTGCTGCCGGCTATCCCCACCAGATGGAGAAGGAAATTCTTTCCCTGCTGCGCCAGGGAAAGGCGGATGATGCCTACGCTGCCTACCTTGAGTTTTTCGAAGAAGTCATTCAATGGTCTTTCAGCCATTTCAGGTTTTCCATGAAGAGACTCTACATTTCCGTGCAGCTCCTGGCGAAGGAAATGGGGGAGGGATTTGAAAGTCCGGATGAGATGGATATCGGGACATTCGAGCAGTCCCTTGAGGAACTTGAAGACAGGGAATCCCTGGACAGATTTTTCCGCCAGAGGTTTGTATTTTTCGAGAGTGTGCTGCTGCAGGCAAAAGCATTGAAAAACCATGCACTTGTTGAGTTGATAAAGGAAACGGCAAGGATGGAATACTCCAACCCCAACCTGTGCCAGCAGTTTCTTGCCGACAGGGTCAAATTGTCAGTGTCCCATGTCTCGAAAATTTTCAAGGAAGCAGAGGGGATCTCAATCAGCGACTACTGTCTCGATATCCGTATGGAAAAGGTAACCTCTCTTCTCGCCGAAACCGACATTCCAGTCCGAGATGCCGCTGCCGCGGCAGGTTTCTCCAATGAGAACTATTTCTATACCCTGTTCCGGAAACGTTTCGGCATGACGCCCGGTGAGTACCGCAAAAGATACAAACTCCGATAATCGCTGAAATACCAAAAAAGGGAAAATTGCAGTTTCGCCGTTCTTCTTTCACCTCCTGCAATGCACTATAATTGGAGCAGTTTACAACAACATAAAGGAGGAGATGTTTTAATGAGTAAGATCGTTAAGATCATGGTTGTCCTTTTGCTGCTTGCATCCGCGGTGATGAATGTGACCGTCCAGGCTGCTTCGGCTGAAGAGAAACAGTACGTGATGCTCTATTCCTCGCTGAAGGATTCCCAGCTTGCGGCCATCAGGGAAGGCTTCATGAAGAAGTATCCCAACGTGACTATGGACTACTACACCGCAGGCACGGGGAACGTGATGACCAAGCTCGCCACCGAGCACCAGTCCGGAGGCATTGCGGCCGACATCATCTGGGTCGGCGATCCCACCAACTACCTGACCTTCAAGGAGCAGGACCTCCTGATGCCCTACGATTCCCCCGCGGCAGCCGATATCCCCGACAAGTTCAAAGATCCTGACAGGCTGTACATGTCCGCACGGCTGATCATGCTGGGCTTCGTGTACAACACGATCCTCGTAAAAGAAGACCAGATCCCCAAAACGTGGGAAGATCTGCTGAAGCCTGAATACAAGGATTACCTGGCCATGACCGACCCAACCACCAGCGGCACCACCCTTTTCACCGTTGCCGGGCTGGTCCAGAATCCGAAATACGGCTGGGAATACCTGGAAAAGCTCAAGGCCAACGGCCTGAAGCTCGAGAACGGATCCAGCGCCGTGGTCAACAAGGCCGCCGCCGGAGAGTACAAGGTCTCCATCGGGGTGGACTACATCGCCAGAACCGTCATGGCCCAGGGAGCCACCGTGGGATTCGCCTATCCAGAGGCTGACATTCCCATCATCGAGAGCCCTATTGCCATCATCAAGAACACAAAGAACCTTGAAGCCGCAAAGAAGCTCTATGATTATATAATCAGCGATGGCCAGTCGGTGCTCATAGAGGAGTTCACTATGCCCATCAACCCGAACATGAAGCTGGAGAACGCCATCGACGTGAAGGCAGCCGAGGCGAAAATGCTTCCTGTCGATCCTGCGGCGCTGGTTCGCGACAAGCTGGACATGCTGCAGAAATTCGACTCCATCTTTAAGTAAAACGTGGTTTGCCCAAGTAATTTCTCCTGCGGTCCGGAGGACATCCCGGACCGCAAATCATATCCAGGAGGTGTGCCCATGGCGATAGTCTCGATGAGGGACATCACCGTTCAGTATGGAAAGAATACCGTCATAGACGGGTTGTCCCTTGATGTTGACCAGGGGGAAAACCTGGCGATAGTCGGTCCCTCAAGCTGCGGCAAGACGACCCTGATGCGGGCGTTGTGCGGTTTCATCAAAATTTCCAGAGGCGAGATCCTGATTAAGGACACAGTAGTTTCTTCACCGTCGCGGCGGATCATGATCGCCCCTGAGAAAAGGAACATCGGCGTGGTGTTTCAGGATTATGCGGTCTGGCCTCATCTCACGGTCTTTGAAAACATCGTTTACCCCATGAGAAAGAGGAAGGTGCCGAAGGAAGAAGCGAAGGAACGCGCCCTCGCCGCCATGGCCCAGGTGAAGATGCAGGATTTTGCCGAACGGCTGCCGTCCCAGCTCTCCGGAGGGCAGCAGCAGCGCGTGGCCCTGGCCCGGGCGCTGGTTTCCTCGTCTGAACTGATCGTTCTGGACGAACCCATCACAAATCTTGACGCGAAGCTCCGGGAGGAGATGGCCTACGAGATCCGGAACCTCCAGGAGACTATAGGAGTTACTGTCATCTATATTACCCACGATCAGGAGACGGCCATGACCATCTCCGACCGCATGGTGATCATGGACAGAAGGGGAGCCATCCGCCAGCTGGGGACCCCCGAGGATATCTGGAATCACCCGAATGACCGGGAGGTATACGCTTTTCTCGGGGTATCCAATTTTCTGCCTGTTACCAATGAAAAGGGATCCCTTCATCTTGTTTCAACTTCAGGAAAGCGGAAACTCGAGAATCTCGAGGTAGACATTCCCCATGAATTCGGCTCAAATCTCCTCCTTGCCTCCAGGCCGACCAATATCCGGGTTTCTCCTCTTTCAGATTCTTCCATAGGAATAGAGGGAACAGTGGAGCGGGTGACCTACCTGGGGCACCAGTTCGATTATTTCGTGAACGTGGGCGGGCATACCGTCCGGGTGCAGGAGGATTCCCTCGAGGCTTTCGGCCGGGGGGTTCCCGCCGAGGGATCGCCCTGCGCGGTGGAGTTTCTTAGCCCGGCGGTCTACGAGGCGGATCCCCGTGATCCCGTATTTGACCTTTGACTTCCCCCATACAGGAGCATTGACATGAAATTTTTTCTGACAAGCATTTTCGGAAGAGAAACGTCCCGGGGAGACCGGCGCTTCGGCCTGGACCGGATCGTCTTCCTCCTTTCCCTGTTTATTCTTATCGTGACGGTCCTGATGCCTATGCTCATGATCGTCGTCAGGACCTTTTTCAAGGGCACTCAGCCCGACTGGGCACTGTTCACCAGGGTCGTGCTGGCCCCGGAAAATCTCTCGGCGATCTATAACACCGTGAAGATCGGCTTTTTCGTCACCCTGTTCGGGACTGTTCTCGGTTTGTTTTACGCATGGCTGATCGGCAGGAGCGACATCCCCATGAAGGGCTTAATGAAGGCCCTTTTCACAATTCCCTACATGTTCCCTCCATTTTTCGGGGCAATGGCGTGGAGCCTTCTGCTCGCCCCCCGGTCAGGGTACATGAACAAGTGGTTCATGCAGCTTACAGGCGGCACGAGCCCGCTGCTGGACATCAACAGCATCGGCGGCATTGTGTTTGTTGAGACCTGCTATTACTTCCCCTTTGTCTTTCTCCAGGTGGTAAGCGCCCTTGAGCGCATGGACCCCACCCTCGAGGAATCTGCCAGGATCGCCGGGGCGGGGCAGTGGTACGTGATAAGGAAGATCACACTTCCTCTTGTCCTTCCCGCTATTGCCGCCGGGGCCATGCTCATCCTCATTTCTTCCCTTTCCCATTTCGGCGTGCCGGCCATTCTCGGGTTCTCCAACAATATCTTCACCCTGCCCACGAAGATCTACCAGCTCATCAACCGTTCCGCCGGCAGCTTCGAAGGGATCCGTGAGGGAGCAGCCCTTTCCATCCTGCTGGTGGGGGTGGTCGTTTTAGCTCTGTATATCCAGCGTCTTGTGCTTAAGACGGGGCACTACGACATCATCAAGGGAAAAAGCATGCGCCCCATGCTCATCAAGCTGCGTGGGGCAAAGATCCCTCTTCTGGGGATCAGCCTGCTCTCACTGTTTGTCATCGTGGTCGTTCCGTTGTTTATGATATTCATTGTGGGATTCCTGAAGGCCTATGGGCTGCCGCTGACGCTGCAGAACCTCACATTGCGGAACTACGAGTATATTCTCGGGCAGTCGAAGATGGTTCGGGATTCCATCGTGAACAGCCTTTTCCTTTCGGTTTCAGCTGGAGTCATCACCATGTTCCTGGGTGTGATGATCGCTTACGTGGTCATAAAGGTGAAACCGAAGGGCAAGGGTTTCCTGGAGATGCTCTCACTGCTTCCCTATTCCATCCCGGGGCTGGTGCTCGCTATCGGGGTCATCCTGGTCTGGAGCGGCACATTCGGGATAAACCTCTACAACACCATCTGGATCATCCTCATAGCCTATATCGCCCGGTATGTGTCCTTCGCCATGAAATCTGCGTCGGCATCCCTTGAACAGGTCCACTACTCCCTGGAGGAGGCCGCCCGTTCCTGCGGAGCCACACACCTTGAGTCCCTCCGGGACATTACCATACCGCTGATCCGCCCGGGCATGATCGCCGGCTTCTTCCTCATATTCCTGCCGGCCATGAGGGAGCTGACCACGTCGGTACTGCTGTATGGCCCCTTTACCAGGACACTTGGCGTGGCCATCTACGCCATCAACTCGGAAGGGAACACGGTGCAGGCTTCGGCCCTTGCCACAGTAGCCATAGGTATCATCATAGCCGGGCACTTCGCCCTCCGGTATGTGACCAGAGACAGGAAGGGTTTATAAAATGAGCCAGATTACGCTGAAGAATGTGACCAAGGAATTTGTCACCCGGGGGGCCCATCGGGTGACGGCGGTGGACAAATTCAATCTCGAAGTACGGGAAGGGGAGTGCTT
Source organism: Synergistaceae bacterium (assembly GCA_012523155.1). Classification (GTDB taxonomy): domain Bacteria; phylum Synergistota; class Synergistia; order Synergistales; family Aminobacteriaceae; genus Aminivibrio. Next base: position 12,822 of record JAAYJB010000144.1, read on the forward strand.
CTCCTTTCTTGGCCCCTCCGGCTGCGGTAAGACGACAACTCTCCGAATGATCGCCGGCTTCGAGGATTTGACTGAAGGGGAAATATGGCTCGGCGATAAGCCCGTGTCAGTGAAGTCGAAAAATCTCTACGTCCCGCCTGAGGAGCGGGGGCTGGGGATGGTATTCCAGGCTTTCGCCGTGTGGCCACACCTGAACGTGTTTGAGAACGTGGCCTTTCCACTTCGTGTGAAAAAGACTCCGAGGGGCGAGCTTCGGGAGCGGGTCATGACAGCTTTGAACCATACGGACCTGCAGGGCGCGGAAAAAGCTTATCCCTCAGACCTGTCAGGAGGGGAACAGCAGCGGATCGCCCTGGCCCGGTCCATTGTCACGAATCCAAGGGTGATGCTCCTGGACGAGCCCCTGTCAAACCTCGACCCGAAGCTCCGGGAATCCATGCGGTTTGAGATCAAAGCCCTGCAGAAGAAGTTCAACTTTACCATTATCTTCGTAACTCACGACCAGTCTGAGGCAATGGCCCTGTCGGACAGGATGCTTGTAATGGACCTGGGGAAGATCATCCAGGTGGGAACGCCGAGGGAAATGTACCAGAACCCGGTCAACAAGTTCGTGTACGGCTTCCTCGGCCTGTCGAATTTCCTGAAGGTCCGGGTGAAAGACGGAAGGGTTTATCCCGCGGAAGGGACCGTTCAGCCCATTCCCTTCGAGCTTCCCCAAGGAGTGTCGGACGGAGAGGGACTGCTGGCGTCGCGGCCGAACGAGATCGGCTTGAGCCGGATGGAAGGAACGGGCTATCCGGCACGGATAGAGAAGCGGCTCTACATGACCTTCTGCATAGAGTACCACGTGAACATCGCGGGGCAGGTCATCCGGGTCCACACGGCCCATGGCAATGTCCTGCCTGAGGGATGTGACTGCTTCGTCCAGTTCCGGAACCCCAGGTGGTACGCCGGGGAATCGGAGCAGGTGGAGCTGGAGCGGATCGAGCGGCAGGTGATTTAGGGCTGCGCTGTCATCCTGAGGAGCGTTCTTTGCGACGAAGGATCCGGTTTTGATTCTGAAGGCCT
>JAAYJB010000145.1 GCA_012523155.1 Synergistaceae bacterium
AAGCAGTTTTTCCGAGACCGCTTCAAGCTCTGCCTTGCATTCTCCGGTGTGTTCCCGGCATCGGGCAAGGGCCGCAGCTGCATCCTTAAGGGCATCTTCGGCATTCCTCAGTGCTTCCTCTGCTCCGATGATGTCGCTTTCGTGGGAGGCAAGGGTGTTCACCTGCTCCTCGACGGCTGCCAGGCCTCCGATCAGCCATTCATCGTTCCTGTTTTCTTCAAGGTAGCTACAGACTTTTTCCAGGCTTTCGACGGCCTTGCCGCGAAGGTCATTTTTTTCTTTCCGGCTTCCCCTGACTGTGTCCAGTCTTTCACGGTCTTCCCGGCATTCATCCTCCATTTCAGAAAGGGCGCTTCTGCGTTCTGCAAGCCACTGGTCGAGGGAGCGGACCCTGATGATAAGCGGAGCTATTTTGTTTAATTCTTCCTTCGCCCGAATGGTTCCCAACTCTGCCTCTAGCAAGGCCTGCGCCCCGTCACGCGCCTTGGATTCCAGTTCGGGAAGGCTCTGCTCTTCTGACTGGAGAGATTGGGAATCATCGGCCTGCTGTTTCCGCAGAGCCTCGAGAGTCGCCCAGGAGCCCTCCAGTGATGCCGCACGCAAAGCACGGAGCAGCCGTTCCCTCTCAGGAAGGAAGGCCTCTTCCTCCTCCATCAGGGCTGTTTCTTCCTCCGCCAGCCCTGAGATTTCCTTTTCCAGTCCGTTTATGGCGGTGAGCCAGGCTATGGCCTTTGCCGTGTTCTCCGCATTTCTGGCGAGAGTTTCTTCCGCCCGACTCTTTTCCGCTAGTTCCAGCCGGATTGCTTCCTCATCCTCCTGCTTCAGTATCACGATCCCTGACGTCTCCGCCTGGAGGAGGTCCAACTTCTCACGCTCTTCCCTGCGGCGCTCGTGCACCCGTTTGGAGATGAGGCTGTAAATCCCTGTGCCAGTGATCTGCTCAAGTATGGGAGCCCGTTCATCCGGCGCAGCCTGCAGGAATGCGGCGAAACCACCCTGGGCAAGGAGCATGGACCGGGTGAAGCGGTCGAAATCCATTCCTGTGGCTTCATCGATCTGTTCGGCCACTCCCCGGATCTTGGACTCGAAAAGGGCGCCTGTCTCGCCGTCTGCGATCTCGTGTTTCGGGGCCTGGAGCTCGCCGTCGGGTTTCTTCCGCGCACGGCGCTGGCTCCAATGGCAACGGAAGCACCCCGCCCCGGTACGGAAGGTCACCTCTGCAAAGCACTCCCCCGTCTGTCGGGACATGATTTCGTTGCCGCTTTTCGTAACCCTGTTCAACCGGGGCGTTCGCCCGTAGAGGGCAAGGCAGATGGCGTCAAGAATAGTTGTCTTACCGGCTCCCGTGGGCCCCGTGATGGCAAAGATGCCGTCGGAGGCGAAGGCAGGGTGGGTCAGGTCAATTTCCCATTCCCCCACAAGTGAGTTCAGGTTCAGAAACCGTATCTTCTCTATCCTCATAGCCAGCCTCCCTATTCCGCCTGCCCGTCGTCTTCGTGGACGGACTGGACGGCCTCACGGTACGCCGTGAGCAGTTCGGAACGCTGGTCTTCCGGGACTTCCCGGACATCCAGGCACCGAAGGAAAACGTCTTCGACCTCAAGGTCTTCAAGAGTCTCTTCATCTCCGGCCTGGGCCAGCACCCGGTCAATGATGCGACTGTTCTTGACCCTGAGAACTTCCATATAGGTGTTTCTTACGGTTTCTTCCAGCCGTTCACGGAGATCAGGCAGGATCTCGTCCCCTTCGTAAACTACTTCGAGCCATGCCCGGGAACCCCGGGAGGCCAGCTCGAAGATCCGGCCCGAGATACGGTCCCAGTCACCCCGGATCTGCTCAAGCTGCTGGAAGACCGGCACGGGGACAAGGCGAACAGTAGCATCCCTTCCCTCAAATTCCGCCACGCAGACGCTTTTTTGCTGCCTGGCCTCACCGAAACCCAGAGGAAGGGGTGACCCGCTGTAGCGCACCGTTTCGGAGCCGTTTACTTTCTGGGGAACGTGGAGATGTCCCAGGGCAAGGTAATCGAAGGAGGGCGGGAAAACATTCGCATTCACGTGGGCAAGGGAACCCACGTAAAGTTCCCGGACACCGTCGCCTTCAACCGTCCGGCCTCCGGCTGCAAAAAGATGGCCCGTGGCGACGACCGGGATGTCGCCTCCGAACTCCCTGCGCCTCTCTTCCGCCAGTGCAGCGACCGATGCGTAATGATCCCCTATTCCCTCGAGGAGCTTGCGTTCTTTGTCCTCTATGCTCTCGCCCGCCTC
>JAAYJB010000146.1 GCA_012523155.1 Synergistaceae bacterium
ATGGGCATGGATGCCCGCGAGGCTCTCTCCCGGCTTGGGGCACCGTCGGAAAAGGAGTCCCCGGAACGTTATTTTTACATCCACGAACGGGATGAAATCGATATCATGTTCGACAGGGACCCGGAGGGTGGAGGCGGCAGGGTGGTCGGCCTCCGCTACCGCAGGGTCGTCTACGACTGACAGGGGAGGGGAATGCGATGAAAACGGCGGCCCTATGCGTCCTTCTTGCGCTCTGCTTCTGCGGAGCGGCCTGGGGAGCGGCCCATCCGCTGGACGGCGAGATCGAGAAGTGCATGAACGACGATCCCAGCACCCAGGGGACCATTCAGTGCGCCAACTCGGGGAAGAAAAAATGGGACGGGGAACTCAACCGGGCCTACAACGAACTCATGAAACTTCTGCCGAAGGAAGGGCAGCCTCTTCTCCGGACTGCCCAGAGAGCCTGGATCCCCTGGAGAGAGAGTGAGTACAGGCTCCTCGGCGGGGTGTACCTCACAATTTACAACAACCTCGACGGGGGGACCATGTGGCTTGTGGCCAATGCCATCGCCGAGATGGACGTGGTGAGGGAGAGGGCACTGGAGCTGATCGCCTACACGGAAGAGCTTAAGGCCGGAAAACCGTCTTTTCCCGGGAGCTATCCGAAGGGGCAGACGGAGGAGCAGCTGGCCGCGGCCATGAAGGTCAAGAACGACCATAAAAAACTCGGGCAGGCCTTCGGCTCCAACGGCGAGGTCATCGCCGCCGAGGCCCTGCAGTCATGGGAGGATTTCAGGAACAAGGAAGCGGCCTTCATGACGTGGTTCTACGGCAAAACCGGCGACAAGGCCTTCCCTCTTCATGCCAGGATGATGAAAAACACCGCCCGGCTCAGGAAACTCGAAGGGCTCTACGACGACCTGAAAGCCGGCGGTCTGGAGGAATCCCCGTCCGGGGAGGCCGCGAAGGAACCCGGAGGAGGAAAGGAACCCTTTGCCGGAGACCGCAGCCTGTACCGCCCTTCCCAGGGAACGTGCGATTTCGGGGCCTACATCATCGACTCAGATCCCAAGGGAACCAACGTGCGGGAGACCCCCAACGGAAAAGTAACCGCCGTCCTTCCCCACCAGCCTGACGACCCCCTCCTCATCATGGTGAAGGTCACGGGGTACAGGGATAAATGGCTGTCCGTGGTCCTCCACGACGGGACAAAGGGCTGGATTTTCAGCGAGCTGGTGGGAATGAGCCTCCGCAACTATGCGCCGGGCTCGGTGGCCGCCCTGAGAACACGGCCCGACGGGAACGCCCCCGCCGTGGGCGACATCTTCGGTGACGAGGAAGTGACGGTTCTCGGAGGCGAGGGGGAGTGGGCCCTCGTCCGGTACATGCACCCGAGAGGCCATGAGTTCATTGGCTGGCTGGACCCGGAGAAGCAGTGCGGCAACCCCTACACCACATGTCCCTGAGACGCCTGACGGGCATGACCTGCCTGGCTGCCGGAGCGGCCCTGCTGGCGTGGATGGTCTTCGAATATTTTTTTCTGGCTTTTCTCGCCGGAAAGCTTCTTCCGGGCGTCGCCCCTTCGGTCTGGATTGCGGGTTTCGGCCGTGCGCTTCTCTCCCTGCCGGGAGCGGCGGCCCTTTTTCTTGCAGCGGCGGGGTATTTCCTTATCACCCGGGAACAAAGGGAAGAAGGAAGAAAGGATTCATGAGTCTTAGTGCGGCTCTTTGCACCATTATCGCAGGACTGGCGGTTTAGGCCGGGATTTACTCCGGAGCCGACAGAATATATCCTCTCGTCTTCGCAAGGGGGGAAAAAGGGATTGTGCAGCTTTTCGCCCTGAACCCCCTCTATCAGAGACTTCAGGCCAG
>JAAYJB010000147.1 GCA_012523155.1 Synergistaceae bacterium
GCGACCCTGTTCACCGGGTCGATCTCGAGGATGCGGTTCATCTTCTCAAGGGAGAGGACTATCCCGCCGCAAAGAGGCACTGCGGCTCCTGCGAGGCCGCTTCCGGCACCCCTTGGCGTGACCGGGATCCTGTACTTTGACGCAACCTTCATAACGGCCGCTGCCTGTTCCGTATTCTCGGCCTTCACTACGGCGTCCGGCATGGATCTGAACATGATCCCCGCCTCGTCGGACGCATAGCTTTCAAGTGCATCGGGATCCCCGGCTACAACGTTCTTCGTCCCGGCCGCCGCTTGTATCTCTTCGAGAATCTCAGGAGTGATCTTTCCGTATCGCTCCCGAAGGGCGTCGGTGTTTCCGAAAAAAGTTCCTGTCATGATTTCAGCCTCCCTATGAGCGCGGGGACGATCTCGAGGACATCCCCCACGATGGCAAGATCCGCCACCCGGAATATCGGTGCCTCGGGATCCGAGTTGATGGCGATCACCGTGTCGGATGCCGACATGCCGGCAAGGTGCTGTACCGCCCCGGAAATGCCGCAGGCTATGTAGATTTTCGGAGTTACAGACTTGCCTGAAAGACCCACCTGGGATGAGTATGGGGCCCAGTTGAGGTCCACCGCCATGCGGGACGCGCCCACAGATCCTCCGAGAAGCCCTGCCAGCTCCTCGAGAAGGGCGAAGTTGGCAGCTTTTTTCATGCCCTTGCCCCCTGCCACGATGATCTCCGCGTCCTGCAGTGGCGCTCCCACGTTCTTTTCCGGCAGAAACTCGAGAAGCTTTATCACCGATGAGAGACTTTCAGGGGCGACAGATTCAGTGAAGACTTTTCCCGTCCTTGCCGGGTCGGCTGCAAGGGGTTTTTTGGACCTGGGGCGCACAGTGCACATCTGGGGCCGGCAGAAGGGCGTCTTTATATCCGCCATTACGTTTCCGCCTATAGCGGGCCGTGTCTGGAGCAGAAGCCGTTCCTTTGTATCGATGGAAAGTTCCGTACAGTCGGCGGTGAGCCCTGTCTCGAGATCAACGTACAGCACCGGCATCACTGTCCGTCCTGTGGAGGTGGCGGAGGCGATGAAGATCTCCGGCCTGTGGCGGTTCACGAGAGCTGTCAGTGTCTTTGTCCAGATGTCAGGCCGAAAGTGCGCAAGCTCCAGATCATCCACAACGTAAACCTGGTCGGCTCCCTGAACGATAAGGTCTCCTGCCTGTTCCGCAATATTGTGCCCGAGAAGTACCGCTGAAAGGGGTACTTCAAGGGAATCGGCAAGATCCCGTCCCCAGGCAAGAAGTTCATAGGAAACAGGATGGATCCGGCCATCCCGGACCTCGCTGAGAGTCCACACACCCCTGTATTCTGCGTTCATCTCCTGTCCCTCCTTATACTGCCCCGCGTGCGCCGAGAAGAGAGAGAATCGCCTCTACGGCGCCGTCGGGATTGTCCACGGCCGATATTTTCTTTCCCGAGCGCGTGATCTGGGGATAGGAGACCTTCACGACCTTGGTAGGGGAGCCCGCAAGACCGAGATGTTCCTGTGGAAGCGGGAGATCATCTGCCCCGAGGACGGGAATGACCGTCTTTTTAGCCCTCAACTTCCCTCCGAGAGTGCACAGGCGTGGTACGTTGATCTCCTTGACCACTGAGATCATGGCCGGCAGGGGCGCCTGTACCCTTTCGTGTCCTCCTTCCACGCCCCTTTGAACCGTCAGGTATCCGTCTGAAAAGGACTCCACTGCACTCACAAAGGTGAGGACCGGCAAATTAAGGATCTCTCCCACTGCCGGGCCGACCTGTCCTGTTTCCCCGTCGGTGGCACGCTCTCCTGAAAGGAGCAGGTCGAAATGTCCTGCCTGCTTCACTCCTGCAGCCAGTGTCCTGGCCGTCGCGAGGGTATCGGAACCGGCAAACCTCCTGTCGGAGAGCAGCAATCCTCCGTCACATCCCATTGCTATGGCCGCTTTTACAGCCTTTTGCGCCTGGGGAGGTCCCATGGAGATCACCGTAATCTCTGCATCTCCTCCGAGGCGCTCCTTAAGTCGGACAGCCTCCTCAACAGCATGAAGGTCAAGAGGATTAAGCTCCGCATCCACACCTTCCCGTATCATGGTTCCCGTTTTTTCGTCGATTTTGACATTCTCTGTCGCGGGAACTTGTTTTACCAGCACACCTATCCGCACGGCTGCACCTCCTGGAAAGAATTTGAGGAAATAAGAAGAGATGATACTACAAAACAGCTAAAAAAAGGCACTATATTTAAAATTCTATTATTATAATAAAATGTGTCATTGACTGATGTTATACCTTAAATTTACCTTTTCCCTTATCAATGTTTAAGGGAATATCCGGAAACAAAAAAACCGGCAGAAAACCGCCGGTAAAAGAATGATCATTGAACCGATGCCGATATTTCAGGGAAGCCGATACAGCCCGCCGTACTTGGTCCTGAGGTAGCGGATGTAGGGTCCTATATCCATTCCCTTTCCTGTAACCC
>JAAYJB010000148.1 GCA_012523155.1 Synergistaceae bacterium
ATCATCCATTGAAAGAAGAACTTCTCTCCCGCGCCCAGGGGTGCCTTCTGGGGCAGCTTGCCGGGGACTCCCTCGGAGGGCTTGTTGAATTCCGGAGACCCGAGGAAATTCTCCGGAAATATCCCACTGGGCTCCGGGAACTCATGGACGGGGGAACATGGGATACCATCGCCGGGCAGCCTACGGACGACTCCGAGATGGCCCTGGCCCTTGCACGCATGCTGGTGAAAACTGGAACCTACGATGCCGGTGAGGCAAGGAAGGCATACCTGTTCTGGCTCGACTCTGGGCCTTTCGACTGCGGCGGCACGATTCTTTCCGGGCTCAAAGGTTTCCCCAGACACGAGAGCCAGGCCAACGGGGCAATGATGCGGATTAGCCCCCTCGGGATATTCGGTGTCAACTATTCGCTGGAACAGGTAGGCCGGTGGGCAATGGAGGACGCGGCAATTACCCACCCGAACCCAGTATGCGGCCAGGCAAACTCGATTTTTGCGCGGGCAATAGCCTACGGGATATCTGCGGGGTGCACCCCTGCAGAACTTTACGAAAGAATTGCGGAATGGACGGAAGAAATGGATGTGAGCGAGAACCTGCGGAACGCTGTGGTCAAATCAGCCGATGAGCCTCCCGCGGACTACCTGGAGTCCCACGGGTGGGTCATCATAGCATTTCATAACGCCCTTTGGCAGCTTCTCCATGCGGAAAACCTTGAAAGCGGGGTAGTGGATACGGTCATGCGCGGAGGAGACACCGACAGCAACGCAGCCATCTGCGCCGCACTCCTGGGTGCCGTCTACGGAATCGAAGCCCTCCCAAGTCAGTGGGTCAGAGCGCTTCTCAACTGCCGCCCTGCCGCGGGAATGGAGAATGTTCATAAGCCCAGGCCTGAATTCTTCTGGCCTGTTGACGCCATGGAGCTGGCAGAACAGCTCCTAAGACCGGAGGAACTATAAAAGGGACATCTCAGGAGATGTCCCTTTTATTCATATTTCTTCCGGAAGGACAGAATTGTTCAAAACGGAGGCCGGTCAATCCCCTGAATCGGATGCCCCGGCCGAAATAAGCGCCCGGATGACATCGGGGTGAGGGTTCTCCCTCTTTGCCATCATAAGGGCCGACATTCCCTCGGTATCCCTTGCGTTGACGTCGGCACCGGCATTCACCAGGGATTCAATGGCAGCGGGGTTGGGATTGCTCATTGAGACAAACATGAGCGCTGTCGATCCCCTGCTGTTTTTTAGGTTCACATCAGCACCCGCATCCACGAGCGCGTTTATGATGTCGGGATTGGGATTTTTCATGGCAACAAACATAAGGGCACTCATTCCTTTGCTGTTCTGTGCGTTGACATTGGCCCCGGCCCTTGCCAGAGCAACGGCAACCTCCGAATTCCCGTTCAGCCGTGCTGCCAGCAGTATCGCAGCCAGACCGTCCGGGTTTTCGGTATTCAGGTCGGCTCCTGCACGTGCGAGGGCTTCCACGATCTCAGGGTTCCGGTTATGCAGTGCGGCGCACAGCAGGGCAGTAAGCCCCTCGCTGTTCCGCGCCTCGATCTCTGCACCTGCCGCAGTCAGAACATTAATGACCTCCGGGTAGGGGTTTCTTGATGCCGCAAGCATGAGTGCTGTTTCATCGTTTTCGTTTCGTGCGTTCACGTCCGCTCCGGCCTTCAGTAGGGCAGAAACGACGTCAGCATTATGATTGTTCATTGCCGCATATAAAAGGGGGGGCATGCCGGAACTGTCCCGGGCGTTCACATCCGCCCCTGCTCGTACGAGAGCCGAGACGACCTCGGGGCTGCCGTTGGATGCCGCCGCATTCATTAGGACCGTTTTCCCTTCCCCGTCGGCTGCGTTAACGTTCGATCCCGCGTCTATCGCCTGGCGGACCTCGTAAAGAGAGCATCTGCCGGAACATAACGCAAGAAAGTCCTCATCTTTCAAGCCTCTTTTTAAAAAGTTAAAAATCCCCATGGAATTCGGCATCTCCCTTCCCGTGATTTCAAGTTCTCAATCCGTACGCGGTTCTTTTCGAAAGAAGAACCGGAAAAATGTTCCGGGGCCTTTCTCCCGACCCGGGAAAAGGGGAAGCATCCGTACATTCTTCTCACTGTTATTCTCTCACTTTTTTGCTTTAATGTGCAAACTATAGTATCAGAAATCGCCGATCCATTGCGACAGTTATCCAGCCGAATTTTTTACATATGCCTGTACCGGGGCAGGCAGGAAATTCAGTTCATAATAACCCGGAAAAAAGGCACTCTTTGCAAAAATTTTTGAAATACTCCACGTGCATTAATTCATTGTACGTATTTCGGCTGGATGTGTCCATGGAAGACGGATTTGATTTACAATTATCTGGTGTAATCTATTCTGCGGGTATGATCCGGGAACACGTCAAAACTAGGGGGAAATCCATGGCAAAGGAAAAGCGAGGCAAAAAAACAGCTGTTTCCAGGCAGGGCAAAAAATCAGGCCTTCCGCCCGGTACTCCAGTGTACGTAGGGGAGCAAAAGCGGGATGCCGTCAAAATAGATGTCCTGTGCTACTCGGGGGAACACTTCGAAGAACTTCAGAATGTACTGGTCGAGGATTGCCTCCGGATGAGAAAAAGCGGCGAAACGCTCTGGATCAATATCAACGGAGTCCATGACGTCCAGTTGATCCAGAATATTGCGAACGGATTCGGCCTCCATCCCCTTACGACTGAAGACATCACGAATACAGGGCAGAGACCGAAGGCCGAGGAATTCGACAGCTATATTTTCCTTGCGCTCAAAATGCTGAGCTACGATGAAACGCTCCGCACCATCAGGCATGAGCACGTCAGCATCGTATTCGGCAG
>JAAYJB010000149.1 GCA_012523155.1 Synergistaceae bacterium
GCCGGGGAACATGATCAGAAAACATTACAGGAGAAATCGAAAAAAGGAGTGAATGCGAATGAACAAGTGGATAAGAACAGTAACAGTATTGGGTATCTGCTTCCTTCTTCTTGCCGCCGCGGGAACGGCTTTTGCGGCTGAAAAGGGAGGAATGCTTCGAGTGGCTGTCATCGACGAGCCTCCGACCCTTGACCAGCATGTGGTAACTTCCGACCTGACCACCATGATCGCACAGCATATCTTTGAAGGGCTCTATACATTCGATTCGAAGTACAGCCCGGTTCCTCTTCTTGTCAAAAGCGAAGAGATAAAAGACGGCGGCAAAATAGCTGTCCTGGGGCTTCGTGAGGGGGTTAAATTCCACAACGGCAAGGAACTGGATGCGGAAGACGTTCTCGCATCAATGGAGCGGTGGGGTAAATTCGGCGCCAGGGGACCTGTTCTCTTCAGCAACCTGGAAAAGGTTGAAGCAACGGGAAAATATGAAGTGACCCTTACCTTCAAAGCCCCCTTCGCTCCGTGGAAGAATCTCCTGGCTTTCATGAACGGGGGGCCGGTGATTTATCCGAAGGATGTGGCATCGAGTGCAGAGAAGACCCCTATCACCCCCGACCAATATATCGGGACTGGTCCCTACAAGTTTGCCGAGAGGAACCCCGGACGGTATATCAAGCTGGTCCGCAACGAAGAGTATGCCCAGCGGACCGAGGATGCCGACGGATATGCGGGAAAGCGGGAAGCTCTTTTTGACGAGATCCGCTTTATCCCTGTGCCCGACGTGGGGACGAGGGTGAACGGTGTCAAGGCAGGAGATTATGATTATGCCGAGCAGATCCTGGGCGACCTTTTCGACTCACTGAAAGATGATCCGTCTGTAGTGACGACAGTGAACCAGGGAGCGAACCAGGGAATGATGTTTTTCAACTCCAGAAATGGAGTGCTCAAGGATAACTTCAAGCTCCGCCAGGCTCTCCAGGCATCTGTGAACATGGAGCCGGTGCTGCAGTCCGCTATCGGACCTGCTGAACTGTGGAAAGCTTCCGGTTCTTTCATGCCTGAGACAACCCTCTGGTATTCGAAGGCCGGGCTCGACAGGTTCAGCGCCGGCAATCCGGAACTTGCAAAAAAACTGGCGAAAGAGGCAGGCTACAATGGAGAAAAAATCACTTTCATGGCCTCAACCTCGTACAAGTTCCACTACGACAGCACCCTCGTCATCGTGAAACAGCTCCAGGAGGCCGGATTCAACATCGATCACCAGATTTACGACTGGGCCACGCTGATTTCCAAGAGGGGAGACCCTACCCAGTGGGATATCTTCTTCACCCATCACGGGTTTGTGCCTGATCCGATTCTCTACACGTTCATGAGTGAGTCCTACCCGGGCTGGTGGACGACAGATACAAAAAAGGCGCTCGCCGCCGAATTTGCCGGAACACTTGACGAAACAAAGAGGAAGGAAGTCTGGGATAAAATCCAGGCCCTGGTCTACGAAGAAGTCCCGGTGATGAAGACGGGCGATCATTTCACGTATGACATCTATAGTCCCAGGCTCCAGGGACTTTCAGCCTCATCACTGATCTGGCCGAAGTTCTGGGGTGTCCGGTTCAAATAGAACTTTTTTTTTCGGGGGGAGAGGGACACCTTTCCCCCCTCCTTTCGCCGAAAGGAGGGAACCGCCATGTTATCGTACATAGTCAGGCGTATCGGGAGCATGATCCCTTCGCTTCTTCTCGCCTCGATTATTGTTTTTTCATTTATCCACCTTATTCCGGGAGATCCCGCCCAGATCATGCTCGGCGACCAGGCAACCCCGGAGCAGGTGCAGGGGCTTCGTGAAGCCATGGGGCTCGACCGTCCTCTTTACGTGCAGTACGGCCGCTGGCTGTCCGGGGTTGTCCGGGGAGATTTCGGCAACTCTATCTTCTTTCACCAGCCTGTTCTGGATGTCATTCTCGACAGGGCGGAGACAAGCATTTTTATCGCAGTTTTTTCAATGCTTCTGATCATTCTCGTGGGGGTTCCCATCGGAATTCTTTCGGCTGTACGGTATAATAGCTGGCCTGACCAGCTTTTCTCAGGTCTTTCCATGTTTTTTGCATCAGTACCGACGTTCTGGCTGGGGTTGAACCTCATGCTCCTCTTTTCCGTGATTTTCCGCTGGCTGCCTACTTCCGGGTTCCCGTCGATCCTGGAGTCAGGGGACTGGTCGAATATCCGTTATCTTGTTCTTCCGTGTATTACCCTCGCGGCACCGAACTCCGCTCTCATTATACGGCTGACGCGGTCGAGCATGCTCGACGTTGCCAAGGCCGATTATGTGAAAACAGCCCGCGCAAAGGGGCTCTCTGAAGGGGCTGTAAATATACGCCATATTTTCAGGAATTCGCTCATCTCCGTCGTGTCCGCCCTGGGGTTTACGTTCGTGGCACTTATGGCGGGAACCGTGGTGACAGAAACAGTCTTCTCTCTTCCGGGAATAGGAAGGCTTGTGGTGGAATCGGTCCTGAGAAGAGACTACCCGACGATCCAGGGAATCATATTGATAATCGCCTTTCTGTACATGGTGATCAATCTCCTGGTCGATCTTTCCTTCGCGATTCTTGATCCGAGAATCCGGTACAGTTAGGGGGGATCCGGCATGAAGTATCTTTCAGCGTTCTACAGGAGAAAAATTGCCTTTGCTGGCCTTATTGTAATAGCCATACTTGCAGTCTGTGCCGTTTTGGCCCCCTTTATAGCCACCTTCGATCCCCAGGAGATGAACCCGGTGGACAAACTCCGCTCTCCTGATGGTACGTATTTTTTCGGGACGGACAATTTCGGGCGGGATATTTTCAGCCGGGTAGTGTTCGGAGCCAGGACGAGCCTGACCGGCTCTGCGGGAGTGATCCTGTTCTCCCTTTCCATCGGAGTGCTCGTAGGAGTATCGTCCGGGTACTTCAGAAAGATAGAGCCGTACCTGATGCGCCTCATTGACGTCCTCATGGCCTTCCCTCCGCTGCTGCTCGCCCTGGTGCTTGTCTCCATACTCGGACGGGGGATGGGGAACGTGATCATCGCGGTCGGGGCGACTTATCTCACGAGGACGACCAGAATCGTCTACGGCCTGACCCTGAAACTCCGGGAGGAGCCTTACATTGAAGCCGCCATTTCCTCAGGTGTCAAACAGAAATGGATCATCCTGAAGCATATTCTGCCGAACATGATGTCCCCGCTCATTGTCCAGGCCACGTTCACCTTCGCATTTTCCCTTCTGGACATGGCCGCCCTGGACTTTCTCGGACTGGGGATTCCGCCGTCCATACCGAGCTGGGGAAATATGTTGAGCGAGGGAAGGATGTACCTCACGAGAGCCCCGTGGCTTCTCATCTTCCCCGGAGCGTGCATCGTCCTGACGGTCCTTTCCTTCAACCTCGTGGGAGATGTACTCCGCGACAGGCTTGACCCCCATTTCCGGCGGGATATCGAGGGGGTGTAGGCGATGCATATTGATAACGATCCGCCCCTCCTGGATATCCGGGACCTCAAGGTAAGCTTCCCGTCATCTTCCGGGCATATCTACCCGGTGGACGGAGTAAGCCTCTCCATAAAAAAAGGAGAGACTCTCGGTCTCGTCGGTGAGTCTGGAAGCGGCAAGTCCATGACGTCCCTTGCTGTCATGGGGCTCGTGCCCCGGCCTCACGGACGCATTTGCGGGGGGAGTATACTCTTCAAGGGCCGGGATCTCACGGAATTCAGCAATGAAGAGATGATGAAAATACGGGGGAAAGATATCTCCATGATCTTTCAGGAACCAATGACCTCCCTGAATCCTGTTTACACGGTGGGAGACCAGATCATGGAGGGGATTCTTGCCCATGGTGCCATGTCAAAACGGCAGGCACGGGAGAGATCTGTTGAGATGCTTGAAAAGGTCGGTATCCCGGCACCGGAAAAACGGGTGGACTCCTACCCCCACCTCCTGAGCGGAGGAATGAGGCAGCGGGTAATGATCGCCATGGCCCTCGCACTGGACCCGGAGCTTCTCATCGCCGATGAGCCCACAACCGCCCTTGATGTGACCATTCAGGCCCAGATCCTCGACCTCATGGAAGGTCTGAAAAAAGAACGCACCATGTCAGTGCTTCTCATTACCCATAACCTGGGCATCGTTGCAGAGGCTGCACAGAGAGTGGCCGTTATGTACGCCGGCAGGATCCTGGAACTCGCGCCCACAGGAATGCTTTTCGGACAGCCTCTTCATCCCTACACGAGGGGGCTACTTTCCTCCATTCCCAGAATGGAGGAAAGGGTCAGGACCCTGAAGGCAATTCCGGGAATGGTTCCCTCACTGGAATCCCTTCCTTCCGGGTGCAAGTTCAGGAACCGGTGCGTCTTCGTCGAGGATGCGTGCGGAAAAGAAGAACCTCCTTTCCTGGAGGCAGAGCCGGGTCATTTTGTACGGTGCAGGCGCTGGAGTGAATTGAGGGCACCGCAGGAGGGAGGGAGAACGGAATGAGTATCCCGCTGCTCGAGGTCAGAGACCTGAAGAAGCATTTTCCTGTACGGACCGGACTTCTGCAGCGTGTCACGGCCCATGTGAAGGCCGTGGACGGTGTCTCCTTCTCCCTCGATCAGGGAGAGACCCTCGGACTTGTGGGAGAGTCCGGCTGCGGAAAGTCAACCACCGGGAGGGCAATTCTGAGGTTGCTGCCTGTGACGTCAGGTGAAGTGATGTTCCAGGGAAAAAACCTTCTTGCCATGCACGGGGAAGAGTTAAGACGCGCCAGGCAGCAGTTTCAGATGGTATTTCAGGATCCCTTCGCGTCCCTCGATCCCCGGATGACTGTTTCCAGAATCGTCGGTGAACCGCTGGAAGCCCATGGACTCGGATCTTCAAAAGCGGAGCGGGATGACAGGGTTGTCCATATACTGGAAGAGGTTGGACTCGATCCATCTGTTCTCAACCGCTATGCTTTCGAGTTCAGCGGGGGGCAGCGGCAGCGCATCGGCATCGCCAGGGCCCTTGTACTCAACCCGTCCCTCGTGGTGGCCGACGAACCGGTATCGGCCCTTGATGTCTCGATCCAGGCACAGGTCA
>JAAYJB010000150.1 GCA_012523155.1 Synergistaceae bacterium
GCCACCCTGCTGAAGCCTTATGTTGAAAACGGCGGCCCGGTAGCGTTCCTTGCCTTCTCGACCCTGGTAGGCGTATTCGGGATTCCCGGAGCTGCCGTAGCCCAGGCGGAAGTCATCAACAAGATGTTCCTTCCCCTCGCCCAGAGCCTGAGCATCCCTATGACGATCTGGGTCGTGGTTCTGCTCGTCGGATCGCAGATGACCTCTTTCGCCATTCCGGAAGGAGACATGCAGGGGCAGATGGGGCTTGCACAGTCCGATGACCTGAAGGCCATGCTGTGCAACGGGTGGCTCATAGTCCTGTTCACAGTCATCTATGTGATCGCCCGGGCGATGATGCTGGGAACCGTCTGACAATGGACTGGGTGAACGCTGTCCACAAGGAGATAGAAGCTTTTCCGGAAACTGCGGGCGTTGTCGTCCGCAGTTCCTCTGACGGGGTGGAAGTCACGCATAATCCCGGGAAGGTTTTTTCTTCCGCGAGCCTGATCAAGCTGGGAGTCCTGTACACCCTCTTTTCAAAGAATGCTGCCGGCGGGATCGACCTTGACGAATGGTGCGATTTTTCCTCCGCTGCGTCCGTGGACGGCGGGCTGCTTCACCGGGTCCGCTCCGGGGGACGGTTTCGGCTGGATGATTTGGCCCTCCTCATGATATCCGTCAGCGACAACACTGCGGCGAATCTGCTCATCGACAGGCTGGGGATGGATACCATCAACGGAGGGTTCAGGGAACTCGGGCTTACCGGAACCGTTCTTGGCCGGAAGATGCTCGACTTCGAGGCGAAAAAGGCGGGAAAGGACAACTACACCACTGCGGGAGACGTTGCCGTGCTGCTTGAAACCCTGCATTCAGGGAAAAACCTTCCGGTTTCGGCCAGGAAACGCATGATGGAGATCCTTTCGGCGCAGAAGCTCAATTCCAAGCTTCCCGGAATGATTCCCGTGCTCGACGTGGATGACGTGGAACTGTTTCTTGCCCACAAGACCGGGGAACTGCCGGGGAACGAGCACGACGCGGGCATTTTCTTCTACCTGGGCAAAAAGCCGGTAGTGGTTTCGGTCCTTACTGAAGGGCTGCAGCACAGGTCCGGGGGCGTCAGTTTCTGCGCCCGCATCGGACGGATCATTTATGACGCGTATCATAATCAGCAGTAAATCAACAGTCATCTTATTCTTTCATTCAGGAGGTTTTTTGCTGTGATCACCAACGGTTTTGCCTATGTCGCGTTTCTTTTCTTTTTTGCAGGGGTTGTCTCCACGCTGGAGAGGAAGTACAAGGACACCACGTTCTTCAAGTACGTTCCTACTCCCGTAATTTTGTACTTCATGTGCATGGTTTTTGCTACCTTTGATCTCTGGCAGAAGACCGACAGTGTCAACGCGGCGTACAGGGTGGTCCGCGGGAATATCATCCCGGCCATGATCTTCGTCATGCTTCTTCGATGCGACATCCGGAAGATCCTGAAACTCGGGCCCCGGATGCTCATAGGGTTCTTCTCCGCGACAATTACGATCATGATCGGATTCGTTGTCATGTTCGCCCTCATGAAGAACGGCTTCCCTCCCGAGGCATGGAAGACCTGGGGAGCCCTTGCCGGAAGCTGGATCGGCGGCACGGCAAACATGGTGGCCATTCAGGGAGCCCTGGGGATCGAAGAATCCGCCATGGGGTATACTCTTCTCGTGGACAACGTGAACTATTCCATCTGGGTCATTCTTCTCCTCGCCTCGGTTCCCTACGCGAAGTTCTTCAATAAATGGACGAAGACGGACACCTCTACCATCGATTCAGTGGGACTTTCCCTCTCGGAACTGGATGAAAATGCCCGAACGAAGATGGAGACGTCGGATCTCGCACTTCTCATCGGAGCCGGCCTTCTCGTTTCGGCCCTCTCCTCCTGGCTGGCGACCTTTATTTCGCCCATGCTCATGGAGGTCTTCGGCAAGAGCGATTTCCTCTCGGTGAGCACCGTCACCATCATCCTGGCCACCATCTTCGGCATTGTCTGCGCCATGACGCCCATGAACAGCATTCCCGGCTCCTCGCCCGTTTCCATGACCATGCTCTACATCATGATCTGCCTCATCGCCTCCCGGGCATCCTTCAAGGAACTGACTGACGCACCCTACTACCTGGCCGCAGGCTTCGTCGTCCTGGGCATCCACGCTCTGCTTATGGCAATCATCGCCAAGATCCTCAAGATCGACCTCTTCACCTGCGCCGTGGCAAGCCTTGCGAACATCGGCGCCGTGGCGGCCGCGCCGATCATCGCTGCCGCCTACAAGGAAACCCTTGTCCCCATCGGTGTGCTCATGGCTCTCATGGGATACGTGGTGGGCACCGCGGGAGGACTCTTCGTCGCCAAGATGCTGTCCATGATGGTGGGAGCCTAGAATGAAAATACGCACACTCCGGCTGGGCAGTCTCTCCGTTCCGCTGAAGAAGCCGTTCAAGACGGCGCTCCGGACCGTCAATGAAGTCACTACGAACGTGGTGGTCGTTGAGACGGACGAAGGAGTCTGCGGATACGGAGA
>JAAYJB010000151.1 GCA_012523155.1 Synergistaceae bacterium
ACCCGGCAAGAAGGACGAGGGGAAGAAGAGGGCTTGACGTGGTGAATGAGCTTCAGCGCCTGCAGGATCTTCAGATAGAGATTGCGGACATGACGCTGAAGACTCTGAAATCAGAGTCTGTGGACAGTGGGCTTGTTGCCCTTGCGGAAAACATAGGAGGGCAGATACTCACCACTGACTACAACCTCAACAAGATCGCCCAGATCCAGGGTATCCGCGTGCTGAACGTGAACGACTTGGCAAATGCACTGAAACCCATGCTTCTTCCCGGTGAAACGATCATCATAGATGTCATACGGGAGGGGAAGGAACCCCATCAGGGGGTGGGATATCTCGATGACGGGACTATGTTCGTGGTGGAGGACGGCGAGAACTACATAGGGAAACGCGTGGAGGTGGTTGTGACCTCCATGCTCCAGACCTCCGCCGGAAGGATGGTCTTCGGGAGGTTCAGGAGGGAAGTCCGTTCCTGATGAGACGGGTATCTCTCGTTGTGGTTGCCGCGGGCAGGGGGGAAAGGGCCGGCGGAGAGACGGCGAAACAGTACAGGAGCCTTTGCGGGCGCATGCTGTGGGAATGGAGTGCCCTGCTGGGGGAAAGGCTTTTCGGAAGAGAGCTGGTGGATGAGACCGTCCTGGTGGTCCCTCGGGGAGATGAAAACCTCTTCAGGGACAGGGTACGGCATTTCCGGTGTCCCTTCCTGATCACGGCGGGGGGGAAGGAACGGGGCGACTCTGTGCTGGAAGGTGTACGTGCGGCATCGGGTGACGTGGTGCTCGTACACGATGGAGCCCGACCGTTCGCCGGAGTGAGCCTGTGTGAGCGGATACTTAAAGCAGTAGACGGGGAGAGGGGGATCGTGCCCCTTCTCCCCGTTTCTGATGCCCTGAAAAGGGAGGATGCAGAGGGAAGATTCCAGCCCGTTTCACGGGAAGGGCTTTTTGCGGCCCAGACACCCCAGGGGTTTCCCAGAAAACTGCTCGAGGAGGCCATCCTGTTTGCCGGCAGCAGTATGAAGGATGAGGGGGAGGCCTGGGTAAAGGCCGGCCGGGAGCTCGGTGCGGTGGAAGGAGACAGGAGAAACATGAAGGTCACGTGGCCCGGTGATCTTGCCCTTGCGGAGTCCCAGTTCCGGATGATCAGCCGGACAGGAATAGGGTATGACATTCACCCCCTTGTGCCGGGCAGGCGGTTCATCCTGGGAGGGGTCGCCGTTCCATCATTTCCCCTGGGCTTCCAGGGCCATTCCGACGGCGATCCGCTGACCCATGCCCTGAGCGACGCCATTCTCGGTGCGGCCGGGCTGGGAGATATCGGAACGCTCTATCCGGCATCAGACATGCGGTACAGGAATATCTCAAGCCTCCTGATCCTTGAGGACGTGTCGAAAAGGGCTGCCGGTGCGGGATGGAGACTTGAATGGGCCGATATGGTGGCTATCGTGCAGGAACCGCGCCTTGCGGGGTGTCTTGGGGCAATGAAAGAAGCCCTGGAAGGCGTACTTCCCGAAAATTGGAAAGGACGGCTTCACCTGAAAGTGAAGTCCGGTGAGGGGGAGGGAACAGTGGGCAGCTGCGGGGCCGTTGTCTGCCATGCGGCGGCAACAATGTCGCTTCCTTCATGGATGCTGGAGGAAGAGGATTAAGGGCCTTTTTTCCCAGAAACAGCCGTTTCTTTTCCGGGGAGGGTTGTGTAATCCGGGGGAAAAGCCTACAATTTCTCAAAGTCGTTTGCCCATCGTCAGGGTAAGGAGGTTCCGCAATGAAATTAGAGGAAAAATTTGTAGCCTACGAAGGGTTCACCTTCGACGACGTGCTTCTTGAACCAAGCTTCAGCGAGGTGCTGCCTTCAGATGTATACATCGGGACAAGTCTCGCCGGGGATATTTCGCTCAACATCCCCCTGTGCAGTTCCGCAATGGATACCGTGACCGAATCGCGACTGGCCATTGCCATAGCCAGGGAGGGCGGGATAGGGATAATCCACAGGAACATGTCGGTTGAGAAACAGGCGAGGGAAGTGGACGTGGTCAAGCGGTCAGAATCCGGTGTTATCGTGGACCCCTTTTATCTTCACCCCGAGGACCTGGTGAGCGAGGCCATCGGTCTCATGGAACATTTTCACATTTCAGGGGTGCCTATCGTTGATGAAGGCAAAAAACTCGTGGGCATCATTACAAACCGTGACCTGCGTTTCGTCACGAACTTCGACCAGCCCATAAGTGCGGTAATGACCAAGGACCACCTCATCACGGCGTCGGAGGGGACGACCCTTCAGGATGCACAGTCCATCCTGATGAAGTACAAGGTGGAGAAGCTGCCCATCGTTGACCGGTACGGTATTCTGAAAGGACTTATCACCATCAAGGATATCCAGAAGGCAAAGGATTTCCCCAACGCGTCCAAGGACAAGGGAGGCAGGCTTCGTGTCGGTGCGGCTGTAGGTGTTGGGAGCGACACTGCAGAACGGGCAGCGGCTATCGTGAAAAGCGGCGTGGATGTAATCGTGGTGGACACCGCACACGGACACTCGAAAAAGGTGCTGGACAGCGTACGGATGCTGCGGAAAGAGTATCCTGAGATCGTGCTCGTGGGCGGAAATATCGCGACTGCCGATGCTGCGAACGCCCTCATCGACGCGGGGGCGGATGCTGTCAAGGTGGGCGTGGGTCCAGGGAGCATCTGTACAACGAGGATCATCGCCGGTATAGGGGTTCCGCAGCTGGCGGCCATCTATAACGTTGCCCAGGCAGCCCATGCCAGGGGGAAAACGGTGATCGCTGACGGCGGCATCCGCTACTCGGGAGATATCGTGAAGGCTATTGCCGCGGGGGCGGATTCGGTGATGATCGGTTCCCTGTTCGCGGGAACCGAAGAAAGCCCGGGAGAGCTGATCATCTACAGGGGCAGATCATACAAGAGCTACAGGGGAATGGGATCCCTGGGGGCAATGAAGGACGGATGCAGCAAGGACAGGTATTTCCAGGAGGGTGCGAGCGGAGACAAGCTCGTTCCTGAAGGGATCGAGGGGCTTGCAGCCCACAAAGGGGCGCTCTCGGGTGTGGTTTTCCAGCTTGCAGGAGGCCTGCGCTCAGGTATGGGGTACGTGGGGGCAAAAGACATCTCCGATCTGCAGAAGAAGGCACGATTCGTGAGAATCTCCGCTGCTTCCGTGAAAGAGAACCATCCCCATGACGTGGTCGTGACAAAGGAGGCCCCAAACTACTGGGTCGAGTAGATCCGTAGGAATAGCTGGTTTCACCCGGGATCGATCCAGAAGTTGTATATGTGCAGCAAAATATGCTATACTCCAGTGTGGTAGTTTGATCGGAGTATTCTCATCAAAGAGTGGGTTCCCCCACTCTTTGTTTTTTAATGCGGATGCGAGGAGAGATTTTTATGGGAGAAGGACAGGGAAAAAACAACTGGGAACCGCTCCGGCAGATCGTTGAAGGACTGGGCTACGAGTGCGCAGGCAT
>JAAYJB010000152.1 GCA_012523155.1 Synergistaceae bacterium
ATTCAGGGGAATACCGCCATTGTTTCCGGAGTAGACCGCCTCACAGGTGCAGACGTGGTGGCTACAGACCTGAGGGCGGGAGCCGCTCTCGTAATTTCCGGGCTTGCGGCCGGAGATTCGACATGTGTCTATCATCTCGGCCATATCCGCAGGGGATACGAAAACATGGAGGAAAAACTGAAAAGCCTGGGAGCGGACGTAGAAATACTGCCGACAGAAATCGACGGCACCAGGGAGTCTCTGTCCTCAGCCTGCAGGGATTCATAGAGCATATTTCTTTTCCCGGGTTTTCCTGGTGAATTCATATGCAGGAAAAACTGCATCACAGCCTTTCAGAAACAAGACGGGTAGTAGCTTTTGTCGGTCCGGCAGGAACCGGCAAAAGTCAGCGTGCGCAGATGATCGCCAGGGAAAATGATGTGGATTTCATGATAGATGACGGACTTCTCATCTCGAAGGGAAGGATAGTTGCCGGAAAGAGCGCGAAAGCTGAAAAGAATCTTGTTCGTGCTATCAGGAGGGCTCTTTTCCAGTTTCCTGACCATAGAAGCGCCGTTCTCGACTACCTCAGCGCCCATGAGCCGTTCAAAATCATGATCATTGCCACATCGGCTTCCATGGCTGAAAAGATTACCCGCGCCCTGGAGCTTCCTGCACCCGAGCTCTTTATTGATATAACCGAAGTCGCCTCCCCGGAGGAGATAATAAACGCCCGAAGAGAACGGCATGAAAAGAAACAGCATGTCATTCCGGTTTCCAGGACGCAGGTCAGAAAAAATTTCGCAGGAAAACTCGTCGGCCATTTGTGGGGGCTTTTCAGGAGCTCAGACCGGGATGACGGAGAAAGGACAATCGTTCATCCTCCTTTCAGTTTTTTCGGGACACTCACCATAGATTCATCGGCTATAGAAGATGTGGCCCGTCACGTCGTGTCCTTAAGCCCCCAGATAGCAGAGGTCAGAAATATCCGCGTCCGGTCGGACGACGATGTGATAACGATGGAAATAACCGTAAATGTAGCACCCGGAAAACTGAATTTCCGCCAGCTGGGCAGAATGCAGCAGAGAAGGGTGGCATCTGCCGTGCGGTATTTCACCGGGATGGACATCGCGTCCGTAGATATCAGAATAAGCGAGGTCCTGCTTTCATGAATGCTTTTTTAAGTTCCGCAAACAAAGAGGAAGCCTGGACCGCACTCGAAGAAAAGGTGAAGTCCTGTACGAGATGCGGACTTTCAGCCTCGCGGAAGTCCGTCGTTTTCGGCCAGGGGAACAAAAACTCACGCCTTGTTCTTATAGGTGAGGGGCCTGGTGCTGAAGAAGACGAACAGGGCATTGCCTTTGTCGGAAAGGCAGGGCGTCTTCTGACACAGATCCTGTCTTCGGTGGGCATTCAAAGAGAAGACGTCTTCATCATGAATATCGTGAAATGCCGTCCTCCCGGGAACAGGGTTCCTTCCCCCGATGAGATGATGGCATGCAGTCCTTTTCTGGAGGCACAGCTGGCTCTTATTCGTCCGGAAATCGTGGTTTGCCTCGGCAATACACCGACACGGTGGTTGTTGAGAACGTCGGAAGGGATTACGGCTCTCAGGGGAAGATGGTTTCAGTGGCGCGGGATTTTTCTTATTCCCATGTTTCATCCGAGCTATCTTCTGAGAAATGAGTCGAGAAAGAAAGGAAGTCCGAAAGAATTGACCTGGAGAGATATTAACTCCGTAAAAGAAAAACTTGACGGGCTGAAAAAAGATTTTCGGCCGACACCCGGAGCGGAAGGAAAAAATACTGATGCCTGATACACTGCCTTCTCCCTTTCATGTAGCGTTGATCATGGACGGAAACGGCAGGTGGGCAAAAAAAAGATTTCTCCCGAGACTGCTGGGGCACAGGGCGGGGATCAAGGCTCTTGAAAGGACTGTACGCGCAGCGTGGAAGCTGGGCATAACACACCTTTCCGTTTACGCTTTTTCGACTGAGAACTGGAGCCGACCGGAGACTGAGGTAAAGGGATTGATGAGTCTTTTCCGCTTCTCCCTACGACGCAAGGTTGAAGAGATCCAGAGGGAAAACGTTCGCATCCGATTCGCCGGAACACGGTCGGGGATGCCCCCGGACGTCCTGGAACTCATGGATTGGGCGGAAAAAACAACTGCCGGCAATACCGGGCTTACCTTCATAGCCTGCCTGAATTACGGCGGCCGCCGGGAAATCGTCGACGCCGTAAACACTCTTCTTGCAGAAAACAGGAAAAGCCCGGTTTCTGAAAAGGATTTTGCCGGCCGCCTTTACCTTCCGGATGTCCCTGACCCCGATCTTATAATACGGACCAGCGGAGAACAGCGGTTAAGCAACTTCTGGCTCTGGGAGGGGGCATACAGCGAACTCTATTTTACGGAAACGCTCTGGCCGGATTTCGGACCCGGTGACCTTGAAGCGGCCATTGAATATTTTACAGGCAGGGAGAGACGATATGGATCGGTCAGGTGAAAAAATACGGGAACTTGCAGTGCGAGGGGCTGCAGGAGCGATTGTCGTCGCGGTGGTTCTCGGGGCACTGTACGCGGGCGGAAGGGCCTGGACCATTCTTGTATCCGTCCTGTCCATCCTTTCACTTTCAGAGTTCTATGGAATGGTGTCAAGAAAATTCAAGGTTTCGAAGGGTGTGGGATTCATTGCGGCAATTCTTATATTATTCACCGCATCCGACGGGATCCATCCCATTTCCTTTGTTCTCACGCTGAGCATCGCTTCCTTCGCGATCCTCTTCCTTGAAATTGCGAGAAGAGAGGTCAGGGGAGAAAGCTACGCCATATGGAATATGGGGGGAACGATGGCGGGCATTTTATATATCGTCATTCCCTGGACCTTCATGATCCTGCTCAGAAGGCTTCCTTCCGGCGGCATTCTTCTCTTTACCATGTTTTTGTGTACGTGGAGCTGCGATGTGGCTGCGTACCTCATCGGTTCACGATGGGGGAGGATCCGTCTCTGTGAAAACGTCAGCCCAAAAAAAACCTGGGAAGGTTTCATTGGAGGGTTGTCAGCTGCTGTCCTTGCAGGCGTATCGGTAGCATATATCCTTGAAACTCCGCCCCTCCCGTTCATTTACGTCGGGCTTATCTGCGGTATTGCGGGCCAGATAGGAGACCTTGCGGAGTCAGTGATAAAAAGAGAGACAGGAGTAAAAGACAGCGGCAGAATCATTCCCGGTCATGGAGGTATCCTTGACAGGTTCGACAGTGTCCTCGTAAGCGGGCTTCTTGTATATGTCATTTTCGGGGTCATTCTCCGATGAGAGCCAGGCTTTTTGTCATCGGCTGCACCGGAAGCGTGGGCAGTTCGGTTTTATCGGTCTGCAGGGCGTACCCTGACCGTTTTGAGGTCAGGGCAGTCGCTGCCCGTTCGTCGGCGGAAAAAATCGAGCAGATCGCAGATGAATTCAAATCCTCCGCTGTTGTCCTCACCGATGCATCGGCCGCCACGAACCTTGCAGACAGGGCAGGAGACAGATTCTCAGTTCTCTCCGGCATTTCCGCGATGGAAGAGACTGCAGCGAGGTCGGACATCGACCACGTCGTTGTAGCATCATCGGGAACAGACGCTGTTCATCCACTGCTGACGGCACTTCGGGAAGGCAAGGATGTCTCCCTGGCGAACAAGGAGAGCATCGTCGCCGCGGGCAGATGGATCATTCCCCATGTCAGGAGGGAGGGGCAGCTTCGTCCTCTCGACAGCGAACACAACGCTGTCTGGCAATGCCTCCAGGGAAGAGACCCGTCAACTGTGAGAAAAATATACCTGACTGCCTCGGGAGGGCCCTTTCGTACACTTTCTCCGGAAGAACTTCAAAACGTGACCCCTGGAATGGCAGTAGCTCACCCGGTATGGAACATGGGGGCAAAAATCAGCGTCGACAGTGCAACGCTCATGAATAAAGGAATCGAAATACTCGAGGCCATGTCGCTTTTCCGGCTCTCCCCGGAGCGTATCGATGCCGTGGTATGCCCGGAGCCTTTCATCCACGGGATCGTGGAATTTACTGACGGAACCTTTCTTATGGCGGCATCAGCCCCGGATATGAAACTTCCCTGTGCTTCAGCGCTTTTTTATCCGGAACGAAGCCCCGAACCAATTTTCCCTTCGCCCGTACTTGAAGGAAAAACGCTCGTTTTTGAGAAACCCGATGAAGAACGGTTTCCTGCCCTCCGCATCGCAAAAGAAGCGGCACGCATGGGAGGAGCTGCCCCAGCTCTTCTTGTGGGAGCCGACGAAGCTGCAGTAGACTCTTTTCTTTCAGGGCAGATCGGCTTCAACGATATTCCCCGGATCGTGGAGACCGTGATCGAACAGTACCGTGGCCCGGGGCCCGGATCACTTGATGACGCTCTCTCCATTCTTGCGGAAGGGAAACGGGCTGCCGCGGAAATGTGCAGGAACACCAATAAAACACTCAACCTAAGGAGAAAAATCTGAATGGCGAGCCTGATTTCATTTATTGTCGTAATTGGTATTTGCGTTGTGGCACACGAGTACGGGCACTACCTGACTGCCCGACTGTTTGATGTTCAGGTGCACGAGTTCGCTTTCGGAATGGGCCCGTCAATCTTCCAGCGCCAGGGGAAACACACTCTCTGGTCAGTGAGGGCTTTTCCCGTCGGAGGATTTGTCCGCCTCGCCGGCATGGAAGAGGAAAACGAGGGAGAAACCATAGAACCCGGAAAGGCCTTTTATGACAAGGCGGCCTGGAAGCGTTTTCTCATATTGATCAACGGATCGGCTGCGAATATAATCCTTGCCCTCTTTTTAACCGTTATCTTTCTCTCAGCCCATGGAGTAGTGGACCTGGGGGCTACTGCTATCGGGGAAATAATGCCCGGATATCCGGCCGAAATGGCGGGAATACAGCAGGGAGACACCATCATTGCCGTTAATGATGTGCCGGTGGATGACTGGCGGGCCATGTCAGGCGAGATACGGAAAGAAGCGGCAAAAGGCCCCGTGCGGTTCTCCATCCGCCGCGGAGAGGAATTGTTTTCCCTGTCCGTTACAATCCCTCCGGACGGGGAACAGGGGATCCCGCTTTTCGGCATACGTCCCGCAATGAAAAAATACCCGGTCAGTGAAGCATTCGCCTCGGCTTTTTCCTATACCGTGGACATGAGCGTTGAAATGATCCGCGGAATCGCCCGCTGGATAACGGGAGCAGAGAAAGTTGATGTCACCGGGCCGGTAGGGATCGCCTCA
Source organism: Synergistaceae bacterium (assembly GCA_012523155.1). Lineage (GTDB taxonomy): Bacteria > Synergistota > Synergistia > Synergistales > Aminobacteriaceae > Aminivibrio. Next base: position 5,244 of record JAAYJB010000152.1, read on the forward strand.
ATGGCCGGGGAAGCGGCCAGGAAAGGAATCTGGACGTTCCTTTCCTTTCTTGCCCTGATCAACCTGAACCTGGGTCTGATAAACATTCTTCCCTTCCCTGCTCTTGACGGCGGACGCCTCCTGTTTACCGCCGGAGAAATGATCCTGAGACGCCGCCTTCCGTCGAAACTTGAAAATTATATCCACATGACGGGGTTCATCCTTCTCATAATGCTGATCCTTTACATTACCTGGCAGGATGTCCTGCGGCTTTTCTAGGGCCAAAAAATGACCAGGGAGCTGACCATCGGATCTTTTTCACTTGGCGGAACCAATCCTGTCAGAGTGGAAAGCATGCTCAAAATTCCCCTTGCAGAGAGGGAAAATTGTCTTGACCAGTGCCTGTCGCTGAACCGGGAGGGATGCGAGCTTATACGGGCTGCCTTCCCTTCTGCCGAGTCGGCAGAAAACCTGAAATGGCTAAACGAACGATCGCCTGTCCCCCTTATGGCCGATATTCATTTCGATGCCGGCCTTGCCTTGGCTGCTCTCGCGGCAGGGGTACCTTCCATCAGGATAAACCCGGGGAATATGCCCCGGGCGGGCGTTCAGGATATCGTGCGATCGGCCAGGGAAAAAAAGGCCGTTATAAGGATCGGCGCAAACGGAGGATCTCTCAGTTCCCGCCAGATCACCGAAGCCAGGGGAGTCCGCTCCGACGCGCTTGCATCCGCAGTTGAAGACCAGCTTCACCTGCTCCTGGATGAGGGCTTTGAGGATATAATATTATCCGCTAAATCGACGTCAGTGCCTGAGACAGTCAGGGCAAATTCACTTCTTGCCCTGAAATACCCCGATTTCCCGTTCCATATCGGGATCACCGAGTCAGGCTCCGGGCGCGACGGGCTGGTAAAAAGTGCGGGAGGACTGGCAATTCTGCTTGCCCAGGGGATAGGGAACACCCTGCGGATCAGCCTTACCGATACCCCGGAGGAAGAGGTCAGGACAGGGTTTTCTCTCCTTAGAGCCCTTGAGATGAGAGCTAAGGGAGTCAACCTGATCTCCTGCCCGACATGCGGAAGGAAGAGAATCGACGTGCGGAAGCTCGTCGATTTGCTTGCACCATGCATCCACTCTCTTCCGGACGGGCTCTCGGTAGCGGTGATGGGCTGCGAGGTGAATGGTCCCAGGGAAGCCATGGATGCCGATTTCGGCATTGCCGGTTCTCCGGGAGGAGCAGTCATATTCTCCAGGGGAAAGGTGCTGAAGGAGCTACCTCTAGAGGATCTGCCGGCGGCGCTCCTCGAACTGGCGTCTGACAGACCGACAGAGGATGGCCCGGAAAACTGCAGAAAAAAGAACGAGAAAGGGGAATGAGAGACATGGCATTCAATCTGAAAGGACGCAGTTTTTTGACCTTGATGGATTTTTCAGCGGAGGAAATTTACTACCTTCTGGACCTCTCCGCCGACATGAAGGCAAAAAAACGGGCAGGTATAAGGGGCACCGCCCTTGCAGGGAAAAACATCGCTCTGCTCTTCGAAAAAGCGTCCACGAGGACTCGCTGCGCTTTTACCGTCGCGTGTGTTGACGAGGGAGGACACCCGGAATTCCTCGGCAAAAACGATATCCATCTCGGCGGGAAGGAGGACGTCAAGGACACGGCAAGAGTACTCGGGCGCATGTTCGACGGCATCCAGTACAGGGGATTCAAACAGTCCCTGGTGGAGGAACTGGCAGAATACGCCGGAGTTCCCGTCTGGAACGGACTTACGGACGTCGACCATCCGACCCAGATACTTGCCGACTTCCTGACCCTTCAGGAGAACTTCGGAAGGCTCCTGAAAGGGATCCGCCTTGTGTACTGCGGCGACGGAAGGAACAACATGTCCAACGCCCTCATGATCGGATGCGCCAAGCTGGGAATGCATTACTCGGTCGCTTCCCCCGAATCCCTTTTCCCTGAAAGGGAACTGCTGGAAAAATGCAGGGCTATGGCAGCACAGACCGGCGGGACCATAACTGTTCTGAAAGATCCATTCGAAGCGGTCAGAGATGCAGATGCGGTATATACGGATGTCTGGGTCTCCATGGGGGAAGAGGAAAAGAAAAAGGAACGGGAGTCGCTTCTCAGACCATACCAGGTAAACATGGACCTCATGAAGGCTTCCGGCAGGGACGGAACCATATTCCTTCACTGCCTTCCGGCAATAAAGGGACAGGAAGTTACCGAAGACGTCTTTGAAAGCCGGTTCTCCAAAGTATTCGATGAAGCAGAGAACAGGATGCACACAATAAAGGCAGTCATGGTGGCGACCATAGGAAACCAGTAATCACCTACGAAAGGAAAAGGAGGTGAACTGCATGGAAAACGGGCGGCTTTTCCGGTGTGCCTCCTGCGGGAATGAATTCCGGCTGAAAGAGGGTGACCGTACGCTTCGCTGTCCTTCATGCGGAGGGAGAATCCTGATACTTCTCGAGGGAGAAAGTCTTTCGAGAAAAAAATGCGGAGGCTGCTCAGGCGGTTCCTGTTCCACCTGAGGGGGTTGATTTTCGGGGCAGCCGGTGGCTGCCCCTTTTGTTACAGTATTGCCGAGACCGAAAGATCAATGGTCTTTATCCCCCTCACCGAGGAAAGGGCATTCTCAAACCCCTTGATGGTTCCCGCGTCTCCTTTCATAACGATACATTCAAGGCAGTGGTCGTGATCCACGTGGACATGAGTCGTGCAGATGATCACGTCTCCGAAATCGTGCTGGAGCGATGTAAGGGCATTTGTGGCGTCCTTCGTGTGGTGATCGTACATTATCGTTACGGTTCCGAATACGGTTCCTTCCCCATGCGCCCACATCTCTCTTGCAAGCCTTTCCCGGATAAGCTGCCTTATAGCTTCAGACCTGTTCTGAAGGCCATTGCCCTGAATAAACAGGTCGAATTCCGATAGTAAAGAATCCGGTACTGCTACACCGAAACGAACCAGACGGTCTGCCATATAAGTCCCTCCTGTAATCATGTCTCCAGGGAGTATAATAAACTGAAATCCGCACTTTGGGGTGATTTTTTTGTCTGATGTTTTTACACTGTGGCTCTGCCCAGATTCCCGGCACAGTCCGGAAAACGAAGAGGAAGTATTCAAAGAAAAAAACGCTCTCTACATCCTTCCTGCGGGAACGGACAGTTCCCGGGCGGAAGAATCGTCTGCTTCGGGAGGGGGTTACTCTCTTTCGGCCAGTGGAAATGGTGCTGTAAGTGTCTACGATGACGGCGGCAGCCTCGTCAACTGTTATTTTGGAATGCACGGAAGAGAAAAGGAGGGGGATTTTACAGTTTTCCGCCACGGCGGTTTTCTCTGCGGACTTTCATCGGGAAATGATCTGCTTTTTCCCGAACATTCCCGGATCTTGGCCCTCGCCGGAGCTGACCTCATATGTATATTTCCCCCCGCTGATGTTCCCGGGGAATTTCCCCTGGAGATATTTGCCCGGGTCAGGGCCATGGAAAACCTCGTGTATGTCGTTCTTGTAGTGCCCGGCTCTTTTCCGCCCCTTGTGTACGGTCCCCGTGGCGAAAGAATCGGGACCTGCAGATGCGGGGAATCAAGAGAAAAAGAAGCCGTCCTCAGCAGGGCGAACCTTCTAAAAGCGAGGAAGATGATACCACTCTTCGATCTTCGCAAAAAAGAACGCTATCATTCGATAACAGTCCTGTGACATTGAATGGTCTGTGCTACAATAACCAGGCAGCAGATATACGATCGAGTATCCCGAGAATTCGTTTCCGGGAATTTTCTGAACGAACATCCCGGCAGATTTTCCAAAGGTCTCAAAGGTACCGCAGAGAAGCTATTCTTTTGACTTTCAGAGAGGTGATTTTTTTGTCCGGCCATTCAAAATGGGCAAACATCAAGCACAGAAAAGCCGCACAGGACGCAAAGAGAGGGAACCTGTTCCAGAAGCTCGTGAAGGCGGTTATCATCGCCGCAAAAGAAGGCGGCGGCGACCCGTCGATGAATATGCGCCTGAAAGCGGCCATTGAACGTGCGAAAGCGGCAAGCGTGCCGAACGACAATATCATACGGGGAATCAAGAGAGGCACTGGAGAAATAGAAGGAGCTCAGTACGAGGAAATTACATACGAGGCATACGGGCCGTCGGGAATAGCAATACTCATCGAAGTATTCACCGACAACCGGAACAGGACGGCTTCAGAGATCCGGGCTCTTCTGACGAGAAACGGAGGATCGCTGGGAGAAGCCGGAAGCGTCGCCTGGATGTTCGAGCGGAAAGGAACGATCGAGATAAGCGGCAAGGACCTTGATGAGGAAGCTCTCATGACAGCGGCCCTTGAAGCAGGTGCGGAGGACCTTGAGCAGCAGGAGGAAGGATACATTGTGTACACCGAGCCCAGTATGGTTTCCGACATACGGGATGCCCTTGAAAAATCCGGTTATTCCGTAACCAGGGCAGAGAGCGACATGGTCCCCAAAAATACCATTCTTGTGGAAGATCCGGAGAAGGCCAGAAAAATCCTTCGCCTGATGGATCTTCTTGAAGACCATGATGACAGCCAGAACGTCTACGGGAATTTCGACATTCCGGATGAAATCATGGAAAACATGGAAGGATAGAGAATACCCGGTGCTCAAATGTATCGGGATAGATCCGGGACTGGGGAGACTCGGTTTTGCATCCATAAGCAGGGAAGGGCATCTGTTTCGGCCACTTTCGTTCGGCTGCATTGAAACCTTTCCCTCCGACCCGGTGCCTGACCGTCTGCACATGATTTATGAAAAGCTCGGGGAGCAGATAGTGTGCTGCTCCCCGGATTTTATGTCTGTTGAAAAACTTTTCTTTGGACGGAATATAACTACTGCGGAGTATGTATGGCAGGCAAGAGGGGTAGTGCTCCTCCTCGCGGCTGAACACGGACTTCCTGTCCTGGAACCAAAGCCTTCCCAGATAAAGCTTGCCGTATGCGGCAACGGGAAGGCTCCGAAAGAACAGGTCCAGAAGATGGTTCAGCGAATGCTGAACCTCGACAGCATCCCCAGGCCCGACGACGCCGCCGATGCAATTGCAGCTGCAATCACCGGTTTTTTCCTTTATTCACAGGAAAAAAAGATCATCGATCGTGGAGGCCGTCATGCTTCGATTCCTTTCAGGTAAAGTTGTTTCCGTTTTCGATACCCTGGTGGTCCTGGACGTGAACGGAATGGGTTTCGAGCTGCTCTGTACAGGCAGGGGAGCGGAAATGTGCAGGGAAGGGGAAAATGCCCTGCTGGTGACGCATCTGCAGTTCTCGGAGGCTGGCCCCTCCCTCTTCGGGTTTGCTGACGATCGGGAGAGAGACCTCTTTTTAAAGCTCACGACGGTAAAAGGTGTGGGGGGAAAAATGGCGATGAATATTCTCAAGTCCGCCCCTGCGGAAAGGGTCGTCTCATGGATCGCGGCATCAGACACAGACTCCCTCGTGAAAATACCCGGTGTTGGTAGAAAAACGGCGGAGAGACTTTGCTTCGAGATGCACCGTCATTTTGAAGGGTTGGGCACTGATCTGAACCTCTCTCCTGAAGTATTTACATCGGGGGAGACACATATGGACATCGCAATGGAAGGTCTGCGCTCCCTGGGTTTTGCACAGGCAGAGCTTTTGCCGGTTTTTCGAAAACTCAAGGCGGGCAATGTTTCCGCCGACGGGGACCTTTCCCCCGAGCAGTGGATCCGTCTTGCCCTGAAGGAATTGAAGCGGAACTGAGGTGATCAGGCTTTGGCTGAAGACAAAACACGTTATCTTGACCCCAACGATGAACCAGGTGAGGACGAGTCGTCTCTTCGCCCGCTGACCCTCAGTGAATTCGTGGGACAGGAAAAACTGAAGGAAAAACTCTCGATTTTCATCCAGGCTGCCCGGCAGAGAGGAGAATCGCTGGACCACTGCCTTTTTTACGGGCCTCCAGGGCTCGGAAAGACTACCCTGGCGAGTATTATCGCACGGGAAATGGGAGGGCAGCTCCGGGTAACCACAGGCCCTTCCCTGGAGCGTACGGGAGATCTCGCTGCTATTCTTTCAAACCTCGAAGCCAACGATGTTCTCTTTATCGACGAAATCCACCGGCTTCCGTCGAACGTGGAGGAGATCCTGTACCCCGGAATGGAGGATTATTCCCTCCATATAATCGTCGGAAAAGGGCCGCTCGCCAACAATATCTGCCTGAGCCTGCCCCGTTTCACCCTGGTGGGGGCAACCACGAGACTGGGGCTTCTTACCTCCCCTCTGCGTGCGCGTTTCGGCATTGTAGAGCAGCTTTCACTGTACGGGGAACATGAACTGTCGGACATTGTCAAAAGAGGCTCCCGTGTCCTCGGAATAACCGTTCATGAAGATGCAGCGGCAGAAATCGCACGCCGTTCAAGGGGAACTCCAAGGATCGCGCTGAGACTGCTGCGGCGTGTCCGTGACGTTGCAGAGGTGAGATCGATGACATCCATCGATGCCCGTATCGCCGAAACCGCCCTGGATATGCTCGGCCTTGACAGCCTGGGGCTCGATGAAGGCGACAGGAAGATACTCAAAGTACTGGTGGACCTCTTCGACGGAGGCCCCGTAGGACTCTCCACGCTTGGTGCAGCCCTCAACGAAGAAGTGCAGACCATAGAGGATATCTATGAACCCTACCTCATACAGCAGGGACTGATCGAGCGCACACCAAGGGGAAGAAAAGCGACACGGAATGCATGGGCATATCTTGGCAAGACCCCTCCGCCGGAAAAAGCGGATCCGTGGCAGCTTCAGCTGGTAGAAGAGGAGGAATAGCCCCGTGTCTTCCATCGGCAGATTTTTGATGGTTCTTGGCCTGCTCCTCCTTGCCGCTGGAGCGGCACTCTACTTTTTCAGCGATCTGTTCTCTTTCTTCGGCAGGCTGCCGGGGGACATCGTCATCAAAAAAAAGAACTTCACCTTTTGTGCCCCCTTTTCAACAATGATCATCGTGAGTATCGTGGTTTCCCTGATTTTAAACCTCGCAGCACGTTGGATCAAATAAAGAATAAAATGGAGGACATTCAATGAATCGTTTTTTCCGCATTCTTTTCATGATATTCTTGTTCCTCTCCGCCGGAGTGTTCCAGATCGGCCGTGCGGAGGCCAAAATGGTTTCAGTTGGTCTTTCCATCGAAAAGGCCTCGATCAAGGTATCGTCCTCGTCATCCATCACCGCTACAGATGCACGGGGAAAACGGCATCCAATCGGGACATCGGCTGTTTTCCGCTCTTCCGGAAAAGGATCCGCCTCCGTGGGTTCCAGGACGTTCCACCTTCCCGTCACCCTTTCGTCCGGACACCCGCTTTCATTCAACGGCAGAAGATACAGGGGTACATTCCGTATACTGAGAGGGAAATCAGGCATAACCCTTGTTAATGTGCTCGACCTTGAGGATTACCTCAGGGGGGTCCTCAAAATGGAGGTCAACCCGGCATGGCACATGGAAGCTGTAAAAGCGCAGGCAGTCGTCTCAAGAACCTATGCACTCCGAAGCATACAACAGAACAATGGGAAAAACGGCTATGACCTGGGCGATTCGGTTCTTTCGCAAGTATACAGAGGCATGAATGCGGAGGATAAAAGGGCTGACGAGGCTATTCGGGCCACAAAAGGGGTCGTCGTCAAGTACAGTGGGTCTGTCGCCTTCACTCCGTTTCACTCTGACAGCGGGGGAGCTACCGCAGACGTTTCCACTGTCTGGGGGGGAACCATTCCCTACCTCAGGGGAGTGAAAGAACCTTTCCCGCCGTCTTCTCCCAATTCCACATGGGAAGCCCGCCTTTCCAGAGCACAGGTGGAGAAGGCTCTCAGGCAGTCAGGAGCCGACGTCGGTTCGCTGAGAGCGCTGAGGATAGGGGATGTTGACCCCTTCGGAAGATCGAATACCCTCACAGCGGTAGGAACAAAAGGAACAAAACACGTGAAAAGCCATTCCTTCAGAATGGCTGCAGGAAGTACCGTGATCAAAAGCACCTCGTTTTCCCTTGCCTCTCCTTCTGCGGGAACATCTCCTGTTCCGCTTCCCGTTCCGGTGCCCCGCACGGAAAAGCAGAAGCAGCTTCCGGCAAAAGAAGTCCCGACATCGAATACGCCTATGAGCGCATCAGAAGAGAGACAGCTGACTGCCCTTACAGAACAGGGAATTTTCAACAGCGAGGAACTCATGGACATGCTCATGAACCCGGAGAAAAGAAAGGGCTACCTGATTCGCGCTCTCAGGACAACAAGGCCGGTTCAACCGTCTCCTGGACCTCTTCCCGCCTTTCCTTCCACCGGGGGTAGTTTTGTTTTCAGGGGCAAAGGCTGGGGGCATGGAGTGGGGCTTTCCCAGTGGGGTGCGAAGAAAATGGCGGAAAAGGGCTGGGATTACAAAAAAATCATTCAGCACTATTATCCGGGAACAACAGTCGGAAGCATGTAAAGAAGGATCATGTCAGGACCTGACCTTTTCAATGTCTCATCATACGACTACGAGCTTCCCGGGGAGCTCATCGCGCAAAATCCCGCTGATCCGAGGGATTCGTCCCGCCTCATGGTACTTGACAGGCAGGACGGGCGCATACGGCACAGCGTTTTTTCCAGCCTGGGCGATTTCCTTGCGCCGGGAGACCTTCTTGTACTGAACGACACGAAGGTCATTCCCGCACGACTGCACGGTACAAAAAAACCCGGGGGAGCAAAAATAGAGATACTCCTACTGAAGGGACTCAACCCCCGGTGGAATGAATGGGAAGCACTCGTGAAACCGGGAAAGAAAGTGTCACCCGGAACAGAGATCATTCTTGCCGACGGAACAGAAATACGAGTCGGAGAACGCCTCGGGGAAGGACTGCGGACCGTATCCTTTCCCGAAGGGACAAATGTGCTTCCCCTGCTCGAAAGGATAGGGGAGACACCACTTCCTCCATATATTAACCGGTCCACAGCCCCGAGGTCTTCATATCAGACAGTGTTCGCCAGGAAGGATGGTTCCGCAGCCGCTCCAACAGCAAGCCTTCATTTTACGGATGCTCTCCTCGAAAACCTCAGGAAGGAAAAAGGCATACGGACTGCATGGCTCACCCTGCATGTGGGGCTTGGAACATTCCGACCGGTGAAATGCACAGATATTAGGGAACACATTATTCATGAAGAATTCTGCGTTCTTCCGGCGGAATCGAAAGAAATCATCGGAGAGACAAAGCGGTCGGGCGGAAAAGTGATCGCAGCAGGAACGACCGTCGCAAGGACCCTTGAATCCCTCGCTAATAACGAAGGTGAACTGGAGAGCGGCAGCAGGAACACGCGGCTGTTTATTTATCCCGGGTACAGGTATAAAATCATAGACGGCCTCATCACGAATTTCCATCTCCCCAAAAGTTCCCTCCTCATGCTTGTTGCGGCTTTCGCAGGATACGACTTTATAATGAAGGCCTATAGTGAGGCTGTTGCCGGAAAATACCGTTTTTTCTCCTTCGGCGACGCCATGTTCATACGATAGGAAGAGGTGAACAGCATGTGGTACTGGGAATGTTTCACGCCTCACCCCCCGATTGTGATCCCCGAGGTCGGAAGAGGACGGGAAAGGGAAGCTGAACAGACTATCCGGGGATTCGCCGGGCTTCGCCGGCTCACAGGGAGCAATATACCTGATTTCATCCTTCTTCTTTCCCCCCACGCACCTTTCGGGGGCGGAATAACGTTTTCCTCCGCAGAAAGGTATGAAGGGGATTTCTCCATGTTCGGAGCCCCTGTTCCGAAATACGGTTTCGGTGGAGCAGTGGAACAGGCCCGTGCGTTTGCGGAGAAACTGTCGGAAGAATTCCCTGTTTTTATGGCGGAAAAGCACCACATGACCCTTGATCACGGCGCACTGGTTCCCCTTGCTTCACTTTTCGGCGAGAAGGAGGCAGGCAGCGTCAAACTGGTTCTGGCAAACCCGATCGGGCTCACCCCGGAGCAGTCCTACGGGCTCGGTCAGGCTCTTGCAGGAATTGAGGACACCGCCTCCTGGGGTCTTGTCTCAAGCGGCGACCTGTCCCACAGAGTTTCGCCGGACGCACCGGCCGGGTATTCTCCGGCAGGGGCTCCATTTGATAAAAAAGTGACTGAAGCCTTCAAAAAGAACACCGCTCTTGAACTTCTTTCCCTTTCACCCCGGGAAATTGAGGATGCAGGAGAATGCGGACTGAGATCCGCTCTCATTTTCCTGGGCTTGGGAAAGGACCGCGGCACAAGACTTCTTTCATATGAAGCCCCTTTCGGCGTAGGGTATGCAGTGGCATACGCTTCGCTGCACGCCGCACCGGACCTCGCCCGAAGCGTCATCTCCCGCTTCTTTGAAAAAGAGGGCGATTCCCATGTAAAAGAAGCGGAACGATTCCTGCGTTTTCCGGAACTCAGGAAAAAATCAGCATGCTTCATCAGCCTGAAAAAAAGTGGAGACCTGCGCGGCTGCATAGGAACGATTTTTCCAAGAAGCGGATCTCTCGCGATGGAGATTTGTGAAAACGCCATTGCGGCAGCATTCCATGACCCGCGTTTTCCTCCTCTCTCCAGGGGTGAGCTCGACACGGTGTCGATCTCGGTAGACATTCTCTCCACAACTGAACAGATAACCGGGATCGAAGAACTTAACCCTTCAAAGTACGGTGTGGTGGTTGAGAAAAACGGGGCAAGGGGAGTGCTGCTTCCGGACCTCGAGGGAGTGGAGACAGTAGAGCAGCAGCTTTCGATCGCCGCCCGCAAGGCCGGGATAACGACTCTTCAGGGAGCCCTGATTTCAAGGTTTTCCGTCCTGCGGGTCAGGGAGGCGGGGAGGATATGAATTCCGCCTCCACTCACAAGGCATCCTGGTGGTCCTTTGAAAACGGGAACGCAAAGTGCGGGCTCTGCCCTCACGAGTGCGTCATAAGCCCGGGCTCAACGGGAAGATGCCGTGTACGGAAAAATGAGCGGTCATCAGGACTTGTTGCGTTGAATTATGGCCTGGTGTCTTCTGCCGCCGTGGACCCCATCGAGAAAAAGCCTCTCTATCACTGGAGGCCTGGATCATCTATCCTCTCCCTTGGTACTGTGGGATGTTCAATGGATTGTCCCTTCTGCCAGAACTGGCAGATCGCAGAATGGGCACCTTCAGTCAGTCTTACTGAAATCACAGCCGATACTCCCCTGACACTCTGCAAAAATGCAGGGTGCAGGTCTGTTGCGTTCACATACAACGAGCCGTTCACCTGGTACGAGTTTATCCTGGATGCCTCCAGGATCCTCAGGGAACACGGCATCGCCGTGGTCCTCGTTACCAACGGGATGATCTCTCCCGCCCCCCTGGCCGATATTGCACCCCTTGTTTCGGCGGTGAATATAGATCTGAAGGCATTCACACCTGAAGCCTACCGGAAGCTTGGAGGCGATCTCGAGACGGTGAAAAATACGATAAGTTCCATGATACGCTCCGGGGTACATGTGGAGGTTACCTTTCTCCTTGTCCCCGGCATCAACGACGAAAAAGAGGCCTTTAAACGGATGACCGAGTGGATGGATGGCCTGATTCCACAGCCCGTTCTCCACATATCGCGGTATTTCCCGAACCGGAGATGGGAGAAACCTCCGACCGATTTTCGGGTTATGGAAGAATTTGCGGAAATTGCCCGGGAAAAACTCCCGTACGTATATAAGGGAAATACGGGGGAAGAAAGCAGTACGGTTTGCCGCAACTGCGGGAAAATACTGATCAGAAGAAAAGAATACGTTATTCTTGAAAACGCAATCGATCGTGAAGGCAGATGCACTTCATGCGGAATGAAGTCACCCGTGATATTATAAAAAGTTTGGAGTGAACAACAGATGAAAAAATGGAATATCCCCTCATTTCTGGTCATCGCGCTGAGCCTTGCTTTGTATGCCTGGATCGTTTCGCTTCCCGCAGGCTGGTGGGATGGTTTTCTGCCGGCCGGCACCGGTGGACCCCGTCCTGTTCTGATCAGGGAAGGGATGAACGCACGTCAGGCAGCCGAGGAATTTGCCGTTGCGGGGGTTATAGAGCCCGGCAGAGGAGGGGAGCTGGCACGATGGCTCGCCAGATTCTCCCTCGACAGGCGTCTCCGCCCCGGATTGTACATGATACGGAAGGGGACTCCATGGGAAACAGCACGGCAGCTTGAAATGGCCGAACCACGGATCGAGACGGCCATGCTCGTTCCCGGAACGGATATATTTACATTTCCAGAGCTGTTTGCCCCTGCTCTCTCAGAAAAAGAAATGGAAGCCCTGTTCGCCAGGAAGGAACTTTTTCCTGCCGAGCTCGTACCACTGCTTCCCGAATCAGCAGAGACCAGGATGGCCTTCCTTTTGCCGGAGACGTTCCACATCCCCGAAAAGACGGGGGAAGCCGTTATTACTGCAGCATCGAGGCTCTGGTGGGAAAAGGTCGGGAGAATAATTCCGGGAGAGGATAAATCGAAAGAAAAACTTCTTGAAATGGCCATCGCCGCTTCTCTTATTGAGAGAGAGGCACTTTGGGATGAGGAACGGCCGCTTATCGCCGGCGTGATAAACAACAGGAAAGACAGGAATATGCAGCTCCAGATCGATGCCACAGTGGTCTATGCGTGGAAAAAAGAGGGAAGAACAGTAAACAGGGTCCTTCACAAGGACCTCGAGATCGATTCACCGTACAATACCTATAAAATTCCCGGATTTCCCCCTGCACCGATCTGCATGCCCTCGTTGAACTCATGGCTCGCCGTCATCTCGCCGGATAAAACGGAATATCTCTACTACGTGGCCCAGAAAGACGGACGTCATCTCTTTTCGTCCACCTATAACGGACACCTGAAGAATATCAGGAAGGTGCGGGGAAAGTGAGACAAGGAGCAGAAAACATAGCTCCTGACATGGGAAGGCTGGTTATTTTACTTCCGGCGGATTCAATCGTCTACTTCAGCTGGATAATATCCGAATACGACGGGCTGGGGTTCGTCAAAACAGAGAAGATCCTGCAGAAAGAAAAAAGAGAACGGGACGAGTGCAGGAACTTTCAGGGCGGTGAAGAAGAGACAGACGGGATTGTGTCCCTTTTCTTTCCTGAAGAGAGACGGGAGAACGTGTTAGAATTACTCTCAGCCCTTAAAGCTGAAGGGATGTCGGTTTGCATTATACGGGAGGAGAGGGCCGGATCATCCTCTCCTCATAAAAATGATGAGCAACCGGAGGAAATCATATCGATATGAGCATCAACGCAAAACTGGGCACTGCACTGAAATCAGTCAAGGATGAAGGTGCTGATTTCGCCGACTTATATTTTGAAATTTCTTCCTCCCATTCATTTATGTACGAAGAGGGAACGTTCGAGGAAATATCGTCTTCACGGATGGAAGGCGTAGGAGCCAGGGTCGTGAGAGGAGAGGCAACCTCACACGTGCATGCCCCGGGTGTGGACATCTTCACAGGGTTGTCATGCCTCCGGAAAGCTGCGGCAAACAGCGGGCTCTCCGGGGCAGCAGTCCATGTTCCTTCCCTTCGGATCATGGAGAGAGACACAACACTGCAGTCTCCTGATTTCTCTTTTTTCAGAGAGATAGATGAGAGGACCCGCAGCGGTTCAATGTGGGTAAAACAGGTCTCCATGAACCTGGATACTGCGTGCAAATGTTTCACGGTCTTCAACAGCGAAGATGTCCTGGTCGGAGACAAAAGGGAGTACACGATCTTCAGCGTTGAAGTTGTCGTTGAAAAAGACGGAGTTATTCAGACCGGCTACGAGTCGGAAGCACTCTCAGTGAACAGCGTCGAATTTTTCACAAGAATTTCACCGATGAAAACGGCGGAAAAAGCTCTTTCAAGGGCTCTTCTCATGCTGGACGCCCCTGAATGTCCTGCGGGGACGATGCCCATCCTGCTTTCCGGGGAAGCGGGGGGGACAATGGTTCATGAGGCCTGTGGGCATGGACTTGAGGCGGATATCATCCAGAAGGACTATTCGGTCTACAGGGGAAAAATAGGGAGTCAGGTCGCAAGCCCTCTTGTCACACTCGTCGACGACGGGTCCATCCCTGGTCTGCTCGGCAGCAGCCGCTGGGATGATGAAGGAACTCCGTGCCGACGCACCGTGCTGATAGAAAAGGGTATACTGAAAGAGTATCTTACTGACAGGACTTCGGCAATGAAGGGCGGACTTCCACTCACGGGAAACGGAAGAAGGAGTTCATACCGTTCCGTACCCCAGCCCAGGATGACAAACACGTTTATCGAACCAGGTACTTCTTCCCCGGAGGAAATACTGAAAGGCATGAAGAACGGGCTTCTTGTGAAAAAAATGGGCGGTGGGGAAGTGGATCCGACCTCGGGAGATTTTGTCTTCCATGTTACAGAAGGATATCTCGTTAAGGACGGCAGGATAACTCAACCTGTCCGCGGTGCAGTCCTTACCGGGAACGGCCCTGAAACCCTCATGAACATCAGGGCTGTCGGAAATGATCTCCATTTTCTCCCCGGGATATGCGGAAAATCAGGGCAAAGCGTCCCGGTGGCAGACGGACAGCCGTCGCTTCTTCTGGGCAATATTGTTGTAGGAGGTGCCGGAGCTTGATATGAGCATTTTCAGCAGGAAAAACCAACCCCGTGCACGAAAAACTTCCCGAAACAACGGCCGGGGCAGAAAAGGGGGAGGAATTCTTTCCCTTTGGATAGAAATATTTGTGTTTCTGATTCTCGCTTTTCTGTTATACGCGACAGCATCGCTCTTTTCCCTGCGGACAGGGGCATGGGGGGAACAGATACAGTTTTCAATGCTCCGGAACTGGGGCGGTGCAAGCCTTATCCCACTGCTTTTCGGATGCTACCTATGCATATCCTATTTCCTGAAAACAGGGTCAAAAGGCTTTATTCGCCAGTTTTTCGGCACATTTCTTCTTTTTCTGTGTCTTGCACTTCTTTTCGGGTTGTTCCGTATGGCGGGAGTATTCCAGGGAATAGCCGTGCTGTCTCCGGGATACCTCGGCGACGGTCTTGCGATCTTCCTGACCCGAACCACGGGGGCACTGGGGACCATTCTCCTTGCCACCGCATTCCTCATCCTCTCGTCAACGTTTTACGGGCTTTTTAACCCGGCTTCCGTAGTCATGAAACTGTCTGCCATCTTCAAAGTGCTCGCAAGCGACAAGTGGAAAAAAATGCCCTATCCGGCTGAAGAGAAAAAAAATTCACCTGCAAGGACAGATCATATTCATGATGAAAAGGCCGTCTTTGCTCCTTCTTCCTTCTCCTACGAGCAATCTCCCGAGGAGGATCACGGGGCTGAAATACCTGGAAAAAACGGCGAAGATAATCCTGCGGACTCTGCTGAACCCCTGGAGGAGGAACCTGATAAGGAGCATACAGACCTTACGGAACTGCTTTTGCGCCCGCAAATGAAGAAAAAGACAAAAAATGAAGAACCTCTCCCCGTTTTTCAGGATGAAGTCTCTGAAGATGTATCGCCCCAGGAGGAACAGTCGGAAGAGACCGGTGATCCCCACGCACTCCCCGAAATAGAATTCAACGAGGTGGAGGGGAGCGAACGAAAGGTGAGAGGGGGAACCTTTCCCCCGCCCCTGGATATCTTCGGGCCGAGACAGCAGTTCGATTCCACCGAGACCAATGAAACAGTGAAGGAACAGGCGGATGCCATTATTGCCACACTCAACGACTTCGGTGTTCAGGCTGAAATGATGGACGTGGTCATCGGACCTACCGTTATCCAGTTTCAAATCCAGCTTGCTCCGGGAATCAAGGTCAGTAAAGTGGCAGGATTGAGCAACGACCTTGCCGTGGCTTTGGCAGTTCCCTCGCTGCGTATAGAGGCACCGATCCCCGGGAAAACATACGTCGGTATTGAAATTCCCAACCCGAAAAGAAGAGGAATATCCATACGGACCATCCTGGAGTCCCAGATTTTCCAGGACAACGAGTATGACCTTCCCCTTCCCATGGGGGTCAGAGTCGACTCGCGGCCCCTGGTCGTCGGGCTCGAAGACCTGCCGCATCTGCTCGTGGCGGGAACGACTGGTTCAGGCAAGAGCGTATTTGTGACCAGCTGCATCACCGGTTTATGTTCTTACCGTTCTCCGGAGGAACTAAGGCTGATCCTTATCGACCCGAAAAGGGTAGAGCTGAGCATTTACGAAAACCTTCCCCATGTTCTCGCAAAACCGGTGGTATCACCTAAAAAAGCAATCCAGGCACTGGCCTGGGCAGTTCGTGAGATGGAACACAGGTACGAAATATTCGCCCGAGCCAGGGTCAGGAACCTGAAGTCGTACAACCAGTGTGTCCTCCCCAAGGCACAGCTGCCCCATATCGTTATTGTGGTTGACGAGCTTGCCGATCTCATGTTCACCGCACAGAAAGAAGTGGAGGACTATATCTGCCGCCTTGCCCAGATGGCGAGGGCAACCGGAATTCACCTAATACTGGCGACGCAGCGCCCGTCGGTGAATGTCATCACCGGGCTCATAAAGGCGAATGTTCCTGCGCGGGTCGCCTTTACCCTGCCCTCACAGACCGACTCCAGGACAATTATCGACGTATCCGGCGCCGAGCGCCTTCTGGGCAAGGGCGATATGCTCTTCGTCAGTTCGAGATATCCCAGGCCGCTCAGGGTCCAGTCTCCTTTCATCGACGACTCAAAAAGCCTTGAGATCATCGCCTACCTCAGAAACGTCTTCGGAGACCCTGAATACGTTGACATTGAAGACCAGGGAACAGAGGCCCCGGCGGGGGGAGACACGTCTTTTGCCGATGATCCTCTCCTGGAAGAAGCAGTGGATATCGTCCTCGACACCGGAATTGCCTCCGCAAGCAGGCTGCAGAGACAGCTCCGGGTCGGGTTCACGAGAGCGGCACGGCTTATCGATACTATGGAACAAATGGGCATAGTCGGCCCGCCGGAAGGATCAAAGCCAAGGGAAATACTCGTGGACGATGAACGGGCACGGGATATTTTCCGCTCGGCAACCGGCGGTGAGGAATGACATGGCTGTTCTTTCCCTCCCCGGCTTCACAGCTGAAACACCTTTTGAAATGGAGCGGCCTCCCCTTGTGATCGTCGCCGGCGGGAGGCCGCCGGCGATTTCCTGGCTAAAAAAGTTTCTCCATGGAAAAGAGATCTGGTGTGCGGATTCCGGGATTGTCCCGTGCATCAATGCCGGTTTCTTCCCGGCAAGGATCATCGGGGACGGGGACAGTTCTCCCGGGGATATCATTGAACTTGCACAGAAAAAGGGAGTCATGATCGATAAATATCCTTCTGACAAGGATTTCACTGATCTTCAGCTTGCCCTCTTCCGGGCCGGAGAGGAAGGATACAGTTCTGTCCTGGTCTCGGGATGCTGGGGAGGGCGATTCGATCACCTGTGGTCTGTCGTCCATTCTGCTGTCTGGGCACGTGAGCGGGGGACAAGAGTCCTTGCGTTTGCGGATCACGATGAAGTGCTTTTTCTTCTTTCCGGAGGAGAGGAGTGGAAGATCAACGTTACACGAAGAAAAGGAGCGGTCCTTTCTCTTCTTCCCCTGGCCGGTGACTGCCATGGGGTGTCAATTTCAGGGACCCGGTGGAGTCTTGAAAAAATATCGCTGCTGCAGGCTCATCCTTTTTCCGTGAGCAATCGCCTTCTGGAAACAGAAAACCCCAGGATCTCCGTTTCGGAAGGCATCCTGGGGGTATACTTCGGATGGGAGAAAAAGCGGGCTTTTAAACTGCCCGCTTGACTCTTCCGGCTTTGAGGCATCTTGTGCAGACCCTCATCCTGAGAGACTCCCCGCCGCCGACATCGGCTTTCACACTCCGGAGATTGACGAGCCACCGTCTGCGGGTGTGGCGGTTGGAATGGCTTACGGCATTTCCCGTAGTAGGGCCGCGTCCGCAGCATTCACACACTCTGGCCATGATTTCGCCCCCTTGTTGCGATTATAGAAATCAGGATATATTTCGATCAAACGGAAGAATTCTAGCACAGAGGGGTGCAGGGAGCAAATTTTTTATGTAAAATTCTTCAGGGAGGAGTGGAGATAATGAAATTCAGTGAAAAAATGGAAGAAATTGAGATAATTGTAGCACGGATGGAAAAGGAAGCACTTCCCCTTGAAGATGCACTCGCCCTTTTCGAACAGGGAGTCGGCCTTATCAGGGAATGCCAGTCGTACCTTATGGAAGCGAAACAGCGGGTGACCCTTCTTTCGGAGCAGGAGAGGGAAGCGACCTTCACTTCCCTTCAGAACAGCAGGGAGGGGGATGACGAATGAAATCATCCGGTTTTGACACCCTGTACACTGAAGCACGGGACTTTTTCGAAGAGAACCTGATATCTTTCTGTTCCTCTCCCGGAGAGGCAATTCCTCCAAGGCTGATGAATTCCATGGCCTATTCGCTCAAGGCAGGTGGAAAAAGGCTCAGACCTGTCCTCTGCATAAAGGGAGGGGAGAGCTTCGGGCTTTCAAGAGAAAAAACGCTGCCCATGGCACTCGCTCTCGAGATGATACACACGGCTTCGCTTATTCACGACGACCTCCCGTCCATGGACGATGACATGCTTAGAAGAGGGAAGCCCACTAACCACGTGCTCTACGGAGAAGCGCTCGCCATACTTGCGGGAGACGCGCTCATGGGCTGGGCATTCGAATATCCGCTCTCCACTCTTCCCGGGCTCGGGATCGACACGGGCAGGGTCTGCCGTGCGATGCAGATCCTTGCCAATGCGCTGGGGCCCTCAGGGATATGCGGGGGACAGGTCCTGGATACAGACAGGGAAAGCATTGAGGAAACTCCTGATTTTCCCTGGAAGGTAACACGACAGAAAACCGCTGTCCTGATACGGGCTTCGCTGCTCACGGGCGCCGTTCTCGCAGGTGCAGACGAAAAATCTCTTGATGCGCTCGGAGAATACGGCTGGCGGTTGGGAAATGCATTCCAGATCGTCGACGACATACTGGATGTCACGTCTACAGCTGAAGAACTCGGGAAAACTCCTGGGAAAGACAAATCTCAGAAAAAGAGAACATTTGCGGCCATATTCGGGCTGGAAAAAGCACGGCAGCTTGCTGCCGAAGAGAGCAGTGCGGCTGTGCGCGCCCTGGAAGGCACGAGCGGGGATACATCATTTTTAACCGCCCTCGCCGGTTACTTGTGCGAACGGACAAGATGAATACAATGGGACTCCTTGAAAAGATCCGTGACTATTCGAGCCTGAAGGACCTCTCACCTGATGAAATGGAGATCCTTGCCGGTGAACTCAGAGAGATGATAACATCCGTCGTCCTTAAAAACGGAGGCCATCTTGCATCCTCGCTTGGAACTGTGGAACTTGTCCTCTCGCTTCTCAGATCCTTTGACCCTTCACGGGATAAAATTCTTTTCGATGTGGGGCACCAGGCCTACGCCTATAAAATCCTAACCGGAAGAATGGACCGGTTCGATACCCTGAGGCAGTGGGGAGGAATCAGCGGTTTTCCGAAAAGAAGGGAGAGCGAATATGACCATTTTGATGCCGGCCACAGCAGCACTTCGCTCTCGGCAGCCCTGGGATATGCAAAAGCGCGGGATATCATGGGAAACAAACACCACGTGGTGGCAGTCATCGGAGACGCATCCCTGCTGAACGGGCTTGCGTTTGAGGCCTTGAATTACACCCGTGAATCCAATACACGGGTCATTTACGTGCTGAACGATAACACAATGTCCATTAGCCCCCGGGTCGGCGGATTCGCCACCCACCTGGCGAGGCTGAGTTCGAGTTCAGGATACAACTGGCTCAAAAAAGCGATAAAAGATTCATGCGCTTCACTCCCGAGGGGACAGGCCCTTGAAAACGTTCTCGGGAAGCTAAAGGACCATATAAAGACGATCGTCAAGCCTCTGAACATATTCGATGAAATGGATATCAACTACTGGGGGCCCTTCGACGGCCACAACGCCTCTGAGCTCGAGTACGTGTTCGAGCTCGCCAAGCGGTACGACCGGCCGGTGCTCATTCACGTGGTCACAGTGAAAGGCAGGGGATATGAAGAGGCAGAAAAGAATCCGACGGCCTTCCACGGGGTTTCACCGCGAAGCGCTTCCACCGGACCGGCTCCTGCCGGAAAAACATGGAGCGAGGCGGCATCAGACGCAGTCCTTGAAATGGCTGAAAAGGACGACAGGATCGTATGCCTCACGGCGGCAATGAAATGCGGAAGCAAGCTGGACGAATTCGCGTCGCGTTTTCCTGACCGTTTTTTTGATGTGGGCATCTCCGAAAGCCATATGGTGACCATGGCTGCAGGAATGGCGGCAGGAGGGCTGCGCCCCGTGGTGTTTATTTATTCGACATTTCTGCAGAGAGCAATGGACCAGCTTGTCCATGACGTCTGTATGCAGAACCTGCCAGTCATTTTTGCCGTGGACCGGGCAGGGCTCGTGGGAGAAGACGGAGAAACACACCAGGGACTTTTCGATATTGCATGGTCACGTCCTGTTCCGAACTTGTGCGTAACAGCACCCAGGGATGAGGGTACTCTCAGGGAGCTCTTCGAAACGGGCCTTCAGTCCGGCAGTCCAATGATGATACGGTTCCCGAGGGGCCGTGTGCCGGAATCAGTCAAAACGTCAGGTCCGCTTTCCGGAGGAACCCCCGGCAACTGCCTCAGCCCGGAAGTAGTCGCGGCAGGAGAGGACTGGGTCCTCTTCGGATACGGAAGGACCGTTGACCTTATGCTCAGGGCAAGAGAACATGCCCGGGAGAGCGCCTTTTTACCTCTTCCGACCGTGGTCGATCTCAAGTGTCTCAAACCCCTTCCAGTTGGTGAACTCAGGGAAATGCTGACGACACATTCATTTGCCATTGTTGCGGAAGACGGATATGCTGAGGGGGGTGCAGGGGAAGCGATCGCCGCATTCGCGGAAAGCATCCGGGGGGAAGCTCCCGCCGATGTTGCCGTTCTGGGCATACCGGACATTTTCGTGCCCCAGGGGAAAGTCTGCGAACAAGATGAATACTGCGGACTGACTCCCGGAAACGTGGTGAAAATTTATGCAGAGCATCAAAAAAGAGCGCATAGACAAGCTGCTCCTCTCGAGGGGGCACGCTGAATCACGGGCCAAGGCCCAGGCTCTTCTCATGGCCGGCCAGGTGTATGTCAACGGAGAAAGAGTGGAGAAAAACGGGACTCTGGTTCCCGGGGATGCTGAAATCAAGGTGCGCGGCCAGGCTGAAAAATGGGTCAGCAGGGGCGCTCACAAGCTGCTGAAAGCCCTCGATCATTTCAGAATATCTCCCCGGGGGAAAAATTGCGTCGACATAGGCGCTTCAACGGGGGGATTCACCCAGGTCCTCCTCGAAAGAGGAGCGCAAAAAGTGTATGCTGTGGACGTGGGCTACGGGCAGCTGGACTGGCGGCTGCGAAATGATGAACGAGTTATCGTAATGGAGAGGACAAACGCCAGATCGCTGACTCCGTCATCCTTTCCGGACCCTCCGGAATTTGCGGCGGCGGATGCCTCCTTTATTTCACTGAAGCTGCTTCTGCCGGTCATCAATCGCATCCTTTCACCAGGGGGAAGTGCGGTCGTCCTGGTCAAACCCCAGTTTGAGGTTG
Source organism: Synergistaceae bacterium (assembly GCA_012523155.1). Classification (GTDB taxonomy): domain Bacteria; phylum Synergistota; class Synergistia; order Synergistales; family Aminobacteriaceae; genus Aminivibrio. The sequence goes on from JAAYJB010000152.1 coordinate 26,851, forward strand.
GAAAAGGGAACGTGGGGAAGGGCGGAGTCGTCAGGTCGAAAGAAAACCATGCAGCAGTCCTGACGGATATACTGCACTTCTGTTCCGGGCTCTCCGGGCTCACACCCGCGGGATTGACATTTTCTCCCATCAGGGGCCCCATGGGAAACATAGAGTTTCTTCTGTACCTTTCGGGATCGGGAGGCAGTTTCGTATTGCCTTCGCCGGAAAAAACGGCAGAAGAGGCCCATCTTTTTTTCCGGAAGGAAGGATAGATATGAAACAGCCCGGAATCGGAATGCTCGTAAATACACGTAAAAAAGGAGCTCTTGATATGGCCCGCTCCCTGATCGAATGGGGGAAAAAGAGCGGGGTCTCCTTTCTTTTCCCTCCCCATGAAGCCTCCGTTCTCGGAAGACAGGGCCTTGGAGATGAGGAATGGAAAAGCAATGTGAACGTCGCGATAGTGATCGGAGGCGACGGAACTTTTCTCAGGGCCGCGAGATACGTACTCGGAGCCCCCATTTCTCTCTACGGCATAAACCTCGGGCACCTGGGTTTCCTGGCGTCGGGAAAAGCCGAAGAAGCCGAAAAAGACCTGGAATCCATTCTCAGGGGAGAGTATTCCATAATAATCCATAAAGTGCTGAAGGGGCAGATTTTCAGGGATGACAAGAGCACTCACACCCTATTTGCCCTCAACGATCTTGTCCTTGCAAAAGGGGCTCTGGCACGGGTGATGCACGTGGAGGTGCGGCTGGGCGATAAGCTGCTCAATACGCTGCCTGCTGACGGCATTATCGTTTCAACACCTACCGGCTCCACGGCCTATGCCCTCTCGGCGGGCGGCCCCATCGTTCCGCCCCACGTTCAATGCATGATCATCGTGCCTATCTGTGCTCATACACTGTACACGAGGCCTGTCCTTGCCGGGGAAACCGACGTGATCACCCTCACCCCGAGGGGGAATCACAGGGACCTTCTTCTGACGCAGGACGGTCAGCTGGGTTACGAGATCCTGCCCGGCGACGCGATCCAAATCTCTCTCAGCAAGGAACACTCGGTAAACGTCATCACTCTGCCCACGCGGAACTATTTCGACCTACTCCAGGAAAAACTGCAGTGGGGACGTGGGATCGTTTCTTTCGAGAAGGAGTGACGGACAGGGTGATCGAGGAAATTACCATACGAAATGTGGGAGGAGTGGCATCGGCATCCCTTAAGCTCAACAGCGGCCTGACGGTAATTACGGGAGAAAGCGGTGCAGGAAAAAGCAGTATCGTGCGTTCCCTTGAGCTACTTGCCGGAAAGAGGAGCCAGGCGTCCTTCCTCCGTTCAGGGGAGGATGAAGCGGTAGTGGAGGCCGTTTTTCGGGAAGAGCCCGGAAACTGGACAGATACTGTGCAGGATGAATCAAAAGATGACCCGTTTTTCTTCGCCCGGAGAGTCCTGTCCCGCAATGGCAGAAACAGGACATTTTTCCAGGAACGCCAAGTGCCCCTCTCTTCATTTGCCTCGGTCATGAACGACAAAATACGTATCCAGAGCCAATTCGCCCAAATAGACCTCCTTGATCCCTCGAGACAGAGGGAAATACTGGATTTTTGCGGCGGAGGGGAATCCTCGGCCCTACTGGACGCTCTTGCAGGAACATTTTCCGAAGCAGTGGAGTGTGAACGATCCCTGCGGACAGCGAAAAAAAAGGAACAGGAACTGAAGACCCGCTTCAGGGACGGAGATGCGATCCTGGCGGCTGCAAAAGGATTGAAGCTGACACCTGAATGCGACAGGGAATGGGAGCGTGAGCTGGATGAACTTTCCCTTCAGCTCGCAATTACAAGAAAGACAAGGGACAATTTGCTGCAGATCACCGGAGGCGCTTCGGAGCAGGGGCTTCTTGATGCAATAGAGTCAACCGGCCTTGAACTCCTGAAAGCGATCCCGGGAGAAAAGGCAGAACTGCAGCGCCTTTTCAACGAAGGACTCGAGTCCTTTCAGATGTTCATAAAGGAAATTTCCATGCAGACAGGCGGGCTTTCAGTAGAAGAACTCGAGGCAAAACTCGAATCCCTGGAAAAAAAGACCGGACTCCTGAGAAAGCTCATGAGAGCCGCCGGTACGTTTTCCGCGTCTGCTTTCATGGAGTGGTGTCGTGAGGCGAGGGAGGCATCGGAGTGGCTCAGGCAGCAGGAAGCCCTTTCTGCATCCCTCGAGGAGAAAGGGAGAAAGCTCAGAAAAGAAGCGGGGAGGCTCGCTGCCGAACTGCGTTCCCTGAGACTCCGTTCCGCCCGGGCTCTTGCGGAGAGAGTGAACAGTCACCTTTCCGGTCTTGCCATGGAAGACAGCAGGTTTTCCGTGCAGGTCACCCCCCTGGAGAAGATCAGGAACACAGGAGCAGACGAGGTCCTGTTCACTATAGCCGCCGGGGATAATAAGGCAGCTCCGGTCAACCGGACCGCTTCGGGAGGAGAACTCAGCAGAATACTCCTCGCGCTTCAGCTGTCTCTTCCAGATGTATCTCTTCCAGGAACACTGGTGTTCGATGAGGTTGAAGCAGGCCTTGGAGGAAAAGCCGCCCTTCTTGCCGGCTACAAGCTTCTCGAGCTGTCGGGAAAATGTCAGGTTATTCTTGTCACCCACGAGGCCACGATCGCCGCCCTTGCACAGTATCATTTCATGGTTCGGAAAAGAGGGGAGTCTCCGGTCGAAGTTACCCCCCTCTCCGGAGAGGACAGGGTAGCCGAGATAGCCAGAATGCTCTCGGGAGACGCAAGTCTCCGGGAAGCCAGGGAACATGCCAGGAAACTCCTTTTTTCCCAGAGGGAAAAGGGAGGCGCACCTGTTCCGGATAATCTGGAAATTCACCCTGTCTCAGGC
>JAAYJB010000153.1 GCA_012523155.1 Synergistaceae bacterium
CAGGGGAAGGGCCCGGTCGGCGGTCATTCCCGAGAGGCTTCCCGCATTGGGGAGGAGTGAGCAGGTGCTTTTCCCCAGGCGGTGCCGCAGCATGCAGGCCACTCCCGCCTTTTGGGTATCCAGCTTCACGGCGGTGTATCCAAGCCCCGCCCGGATGTCCTCCAGGCGCTGGCCGCTGAAAAGAGAAAGTCCGCAGTCAATGAGCGTATCGATGATGGGTTTCATGGTGTGTCCTTCTTTCTCGGAAGATCCCGGTAGTAAAAAAAGGAAGCGGTCCGTATTTAAGCACTCTTCGGCCTGTTCCGTTATCCGCCGGATGGGTCGGGCGTTCCGGAAGGTTCCGTTTATTTTCCCCAATAATAGTACAAATATGCACAAAGGGATACGTTCAATCCGGGAAACGATATTTTTTAAGCAATGAAATCAATTTTTTTGCGGGACAATGCAAAAATATTTTGATATTAATGAGGAGAAAAGGAGTATTATTATTCTTATTACAAGTCTGAATCTTGATTCAGCGGAGATTTTTCTCCGCTGACCGGGGAGGTGCTCTTTGTATGAGAGTCGCGTCTGAAGGGCCAGGGAAGATCGTTGGGAAAAAGCAGAAGGGGTGCAGAGTTTTTATCCTGCTCATAAGTCTGCTCATATTCAGCCTGGTATCGGCAGGTGCGGAGGCTTTTACCTGGACGGTGACCGATGTTGTGGACAACCCCGCGATCCCCGGAGAATGGTCGCTGCGCGGAATCGTGCATTGGGCTTTTCCGGGGGACACAATCCTGTTCGCTGACGGGAAACGGGATATCAGCCTTCTGGAGCCCCTGGTCATCGAGAAGATGCTGCGCATCCAGGGGCCGGCGTCGTTGACACAGACGGGGAGCAGTGCGGTGCTGGTCAACACGTCCCCGACCATCGTGACGATTTCAGGGGTCACTTTCTCCGGAGCAACGGACAAAAATAACAGCTATGCAGGCTCGGGGGTCATCAATTGGGGGAGGATGAGACTCACCGACTGTGTCATGACCGGCAACCGGACTGCCTGGCAGGGCGCAGGCGTGAGCAATACGGAGACACTGGAAATGGTCAACTGCGTCGTGAGGAACAATGTATCCAACAAGGGGGGCGGAGGGGTCTTCTCCTCGGGGACGCTTGTCATGACCGGATGCACGGTGGAGAACAACATATGCATCGATGACGCGGGCGGGGGCATCCTCAACGATGGCGGAACGCTTGAGGTCCGGCAGAGCTTCATCCTCGGCAACATTGCGAACTCGGCCCTGACGAACGACGACATGTTTATGGGTACCAATTCCGGAGACGGCGGAGGCATTTCCAACATGGGCGGCACGGTAAAGGTGATCGATTCCACCATTTCGGGAAACGCGGGCTACTGGGGCGGCGGGATCTACATCGGGGAAGACTTCGGCTCCAGTTCCCTGCAAATCTCCGGCTCAACCATATCCGGAAATACGGCGGAGGCCAACGGCGGAGGAATTTACAGCTTCCGGGGAACAGTCACTGTCGAAAATTCCCGCATCCAGCTGAACACTGCCGCATTAAGCTACAGCTACGGGCACGGAGGGGGGATCTCCCTCTCCGAGAGCACGGCGTCTCTGCTGGCGCAGTCTTCCGTGAGCGGCAATTTGCCGGACCAGATATACTGCTCATACGGCAGCTCGTACACAAACGACGGCACCTGCACCGTAGGGGGC
>JAAYJB010000154.1 GCA_012523155.1 Synergistaceae bacterium
GGAACGGATGTTTACGGAATTCGTACGGAAAACGCCCGGCTTCCTGAGGAATAAAATAGGCGTTTTAGCTGCTTTTTCCATGTCATGACAACGATTTACGGTTTTCAAGGTCCTGAGAATGTTGAGTAAATAAGAATATGAGTCAGAAAAGGAGGCATAATAGCAATGCAGAAACTGGATGTTTTTAAATGCGAAATATGCGGAAATATAGTTGAACTGCTCCATGTCGGAGGCGGTGACCTGGTATGCTGCGGAGAGCCCATGAAACTTCTAGAGGAAAAATCGGCTGATTCTGCAACTGAAAAGCACGTTCCCGTGGTCGAGGGCAACAGTGTGAAGGTGGGCAGCGTACCGCATCCAATGACGGATGAACATTACATTGAGTTCATCGAAATAATGGATGGAGAGAGAATCTGCCGGAAATTCCTGAAGCCCGGCGACCCGGCGGAAGCTGTATTTGAAGCGTTCAAGCCCACGAAGAGCAGGGAATACTGCAATATACACGGTTTATGGAAGGCGGAACTGTAAGAATGATAAACAAAAAAATTGAAGATTCATTTAACGATCAGATAAACGCCGAACTTTACTCGGCATACCTGTACCTTTCCATGAGTGCTTACCTGAACTCCATCGATATGAACGGGATGGCCCACTGGATGAATGTACAGGCCAAGGAAGAAGTAGAGCACGCCATGAAGTTTGCTTCCTACATCGTCGAACGTGGGGGAAGAGTGGTGTACAAGGCCATAGAGTGCCCTCAGGAAGCATGGGAGTCTGTACTTGATGTGTTTAAGGGCGGTTATGAGCACGAAAGATATGTAACGAGGCGGATAAATGACCTGATGGATCTTGCGATTGCCGAAAAAGACTACGCAAGCCAGGTTTTCCTCCAGTGGTTCGTGAGCGAACAGGTTGAGGAAGAAGCCAGTGCCGATGAGATAGTCAAGAAGATCGAGATGATCGGTGAAGGCAGGCACGGTATCTATATGCTCGACAAGGAACTCGGGAAGAGGGAAGCCGACTGACCTGAGGTTCCTTGAGTCAAAGGATGTATAATTGGGCAGGAGCCGGGTGCTCCTGCCCAATTTCAACAGGCAAGGGAGGAAGAAAATCAATGGAAGGGTCTATCGATCCCAGGGCGCTCTTTACGTTGAATTACGGGGTATATATTCTCAGTACGGGGTACGAGGGAAAATTCAACGGACAGATCATCAACGCACTGATGCAGCTTACTGCCGACCCTATCTGCATGGCAGCCTGCCTTCACAAAGATAATTACACAACGGAACTTGTGGAAAAGAGCGGAAGGTTTTCCATCTCGGTCCTCGAGGACGCCGTACCGTTGAAATTTATTGGACTTTTCGGTTTCAGGTGTGGTCGTGAATTCGATAAGTTTGGTGAATGCCAGTACGAGATAGGATCTGAGGGACTGCCCCTTGTTACGGAGTATACCCTTGCCGGGATAGAGTTGAAGGTGCTTTCGGTACAGGAAATTTTCACTCACAAGCTTTTTATCGGACAGGTTGAAAGTGCACAGCTCCTGAAAGAGGGTAACCCGCTTACATATGCCAATTATCACAGGGTAAAGAAAGGGAAATCTCCTGCGAACGCTCCAACATCTGTTTTCAACCAGGTCAAGTGATCCAATCGCTCGCAGGCAAAAAGACGATTCTTAACGGAGACAAGAGGCCGCAGGGAGAAGAGCTGCTCAGGCATCTCATACCGCGATTTGAAGAGACCTATGCCAAATATAATCGCCGTGAGTTTATTTCTCCGGACCCGCTTGAGACACTTTATATGTATTCCGGTACAAGGGATAGGGAGATTGCCGGCATAGTGGTATCATCCATTGCCTATGGCCGAGTCGCACAGATCTTGAAGAGTGCCCGCCGTATTTTTCCCATTCTCGGTCCGTCTCCTTCTGAATATTTAAAAAGTACGGGCGTAAAACAGCTTGAAAAGGAGTTTTCCTGTTTCCGTCACCGGTTTTCTTCAGGTCGTGAAATTGCGCGATATCTGGCTGGTATCGGCAGTATCCTGCGTGAATACGGATCCATAGAAAACTGTCTGTCCGACTGTCTTGAAAGGGCTTCTGATGTATTGGACGGTTTGACATGCCTTGCGGAAAAGCTTCGGGAACGATCGGGGTTGGGCAAAAATTTTCTTGTCCCGTCACCCCGGGATGGAAGCGCCTGCAAGCGTTTTTTTCTCTATATTAAGTGGATGACCCGTTCAGACGACGTGGACCCCGGCGGTTGGACCGTGATCCGGCCAAGTGACCTTATAATACCTATGGATGTTCACATGTTCCGCATATGCTCTTCCCTGGGGCTTACTAAACGAAAGACCGCCGATCTGAAATCCGCCCTGGAAGCGACAGAACTTTTCAGAAAGGTAATGCCTGAAGACCCCGTAAAATACGACTTTGTTCTTACCCGTTTCGGGATTCGCAGTGAACTCGATGAGAAGGTCTTTGTGGATTTATGCCTGGAAGGTGATGACCATGTTGAGTATGCGAAAGAACAACGGCAATAAAAAGAAGTATATGCTTTTCCTGTTTGCAGTCATTGCTGGAATTTGTTGCGTTCTGCCGGCTTTTTCCGAAACTGAACTGGAAACAGCCCTGCAGTCCGCGCTTGCCCGCCCTGATGATCCCGGCGTACAGGCATTCCTGGCCCGTGCCTACAACAAAAATGGCGAATACGGTAAGGCTGCCTCTGTTGCCCGTTCCGCCCTCGAAATCTCCCCGGGATTTCCTCCCGGACTTCTTGAACTTGCGCATGCATCCCGGTTCCAGGGGGACCATGAGTGCGCAATTGAGGTGTATAAATCCTACCTCGGTACCCATCCGACCTCCGAAGAGGCTCTCGCAGGAAACAGTGAAAGCCTCGCGATGCTTCAAATGTGGGAAGAATCTTTCGTTTCCGCAGGCGCGATTATACGGCTGTTCCCCAAGAGTCACTCGGGCTATGGTGCACTCGGAAGGACGTACCGGTTAGCGGGACGATTCGAAGAGGCTGCCGGTCTTCTGAAACAGGGAATTTCCATAAAGGAAAACGATGCTGAGATTCTCTTTGATCTTGGACTTTGCTCCGTTGAATTGGGGGACAGAGAACAGGCTCTTGAATGCTACAAAAAGCTTGTCGATATTGATACAGAATTATCGCGGAAACTTTTTGAAGTTCTTTACCCGTAATAAAAGGTCCTGTTCTCAGGAGATTTCATCGCAGAAATTGCAGTGAAGAATTGTCTCCAGCCTCGACTGCGAAACGACAGGAAGAAGTATCATCAATTTACTGATGATAGCTTCCCGTGTCATGTCTTTTCCCGAAATCGCTCCCAGATCAAGCGTTTTTCTGCCTACCTCGTAAATGCTCAGATCCACACCCCCGTAAACACACTGGGTCGTTATTACAACAGGTATATTTTTACCCATGCACTTTGCAATGGGGGGAAGGAGGTTTTCTCCAAGGTAGGGGACCCCCCCCAAGCCAAGTGCTTCAAGCACAAGAGCTTTTGGTGAGGCCTCAACGATATGATCGAGGTACTTCGAACGGAAACCGGGAAAAAGGGTTACGAGAAAAATTGATGTTTCCAGCGTAAAGGAGGAGACATCGATAGGGTATGCATCCCGAAGAAACGGTTGTGGACCAAGTATTGGTTCTCCGTCAATTATCTGGCCGAGTTCCGGGTAATTGATGCTGGAGAAAGCTGTGGAATCATTGCTGAGTATTTTTTGCGATCTTGGTCCGTGGATAAGATGTCCGTGGAATGCAACAGAAATTCCACGGCGTCTTAAGGCTGAAAGAGAGCGGAGAAATGTAAATCCATCGATCAGGTTCTGCTCTGCGTCTGATCCCTTTTCACCTATGGGCAGCATGGAGCCCGTTATTACTGCAGGCTTTGAAAATCCCGGAAGAAAGAATGAAAGGGCGGAAGCTGAATAGGCCATTGTATCGGTCCCGTGGAGGATGAGAAAACCGTCATAGTTTTCTTCCTCTGCCCGAAGGCACGCAGCCATCATTTTCCAGTCATCCGGAGACATGTTTGAACTGTCTTTGGAGAAGAGATCAAGGATCGTTATGTTGCCGAACTGGTCGATATCCGGAACAAAAGTTAAAAGTTCTTCTCCGGGTAGAGAAGGAGCTAATCCTTCAGCACCGGACCTGGACGCGATAGTGCCGCCTGTTGAAATTACAAGAAAATCCGGCATGAATTATCTTCCTTTCTGTGCCACCGGTCTGCCCGAAGAGATCTGGCTATTGGACAAAGAAGCCCGGGGAAACATTTCGTCCAGTGTGACGAACACAAAGCCGTTTTTCCTGAGCTTTGCTACCAGGACCGGCAGGACATCTACGGTCCTTTTCACGCCTGAATGGAAAAGTATTATTGATCCCGAAGATGCATAGCGCATCACCCGTCTGGTCATGAAATCTACTGAGACTCCGGTGTAATCCCTGCTGTTGATGTCCCAGAGCACAGTCTTCAATCCGGATTTTCTGACTGTCCGAAGCGTCTCTGAAGTGTAATTCCCTCCCGGAGGCCTAAAAAAACGAACAGGCTGATTGATGATGTTTTCAATGACTGAAGAACAGCGGGCCAAGTCCTCTGAAAGCTCATCCTGGTCCATAACCTTGCAGTTTCTGTGGAAATATGAATGATTTGCGACGGTATGTCCCTGTTCAAAAATGGAGCGAACCAGGGACGGGTTTTTTTCGGCCATGGTACCGACAAGAAAAAAACTCGCACGGACCTGCAGTTCTTCGAGTTTCTCCAGGAGCATGGGGGTCATTTTCTCGTGAGGCCCGTCGTCAAATGTTATGGCGATGTACCTGGGGCTCCGGTTTTTTGAACCAGCTCCAGGAAAAGCATCCGCTCGGAACGGTAAAAATGCCGCACATGCAAAAACGGAAGCCGCAATAAGAAAACGACAGAGTATTTTGGTCTTCATGGGACCTTACCCCCGCACCTTTCTTAAAATGAGCATTCCGCCTATGAAAGTATATGAGAGAACCGCAATAGCGATTCTGCTTGAACCGGAAGCCTGTGTGATCAATCCAAATACCGCAGGTCCGATTATGCCCGAAAATTTGCTTGATATATCATAGAACCCGAAAAACTCGGCTGTTCTGCCCGGCGGTATCATGGAGGCAAAAAAACTGCGGCTTATAGCCTGGGTACCGCCCTGTACTATGCCAACAGCAATGGCAAGTGCCCAGAAGTGCCAATTTTTTTCAATGAAAACCCCGGCGTACGTAATACACAGGTAAAGAGAAAGTCCCGTCATTATGGCCCGTTTGCTGCCGATCCGGGATGCAAGGGTGCCGAAGGCAAGAGAAAAGGGAATTCCGACAAACTGTGTCACCAGGAGAGCCCCTACAAGATGAGACAGTGGGATTCCTATGGTAGCCCCGTAAATTGCGGCCATACGTATAATAGTACCTATTCCGTCGTTGTAGAGCCAGAATGCGAGAAGAAAAATAAATAGGTTTTTGTAATGCCGTATTTCTTTGAAAGTACTCATCAGCCTTCCGAGTCCTGCCAGAAAAACTGCCTTTCCGCGCAGGCTTCGCCCTTCAGCCGGGGACGGTGGTTCTTCAACGAACATAAGGACAGGCAGTGAAAAGACGGCCCACCAGAGTGCCACGGAAAGAAAAGAGAGCCTTGCTCCGAGTGTTCCCGGAAGCAGCCTGATAAAAAGAAGGTTCGCGGCGAGGAGAAGCCCGCCTCCAAGATATCCCAGGGCATATCCCTGTGATGAAACGGTATCGATCCTCTCCGGAGGAACAAGGGAAGGCAGAAGGGAGTCGTAAAATATGAGGGACGCTGAAAAGCCGATAGTGCCTCCCATCATAAGGATGAGGGCGAAAATCCAGTCGCCTTCTCCCACGAGAGCCATGCCGGCGGAAGAAACGACACCAAGTGCTGTGAATAGGGCAAGCATTCTTTTTTTTGATCCCTTTATGTCTGCTGCCGCTCCGAGCATCGGTGCGAAAAAAGCGCTCAAAAAAAGCGAGGCTGCAGATGCATATGCCCAATAGGCTGTCGGCAGGTTCGCCTCAAGGCCGACCGCTGCCACCTCTTTGAAGTACACGGGGTATACTGCTGCCATAATAGTAGTTGCGAAGGCGGAATTGCCGACGTCGTAAGCACACCAGGAAAGCACTTTTCTATTTTCTTTTCCGAGGAAATGCATTGTGTCTCCTTCAGGCCGCAATATGAATATAATGAACGTATCATATCATTTTCTCTTTTCGTGAGCATTATGCTTTTTAGTCCGGAACAGGGCGGAAATTTTTTGGGATGCTATAATCAACAGCAAGGGAAAAAATGGAGGCGAAGGATGAATTACAAGCGGCCGGAATGGGATACGTATTTCATGATGATTGCAGGTGTCGCCGCGTCAAGGAGCACGTGTATCCGTCGGCGTGTCGGAGCAGTCATTGTAAGGGAAAACCACATAATCAGCACGGGGTATAACGGTGCGCCTAAAGGGTTGCCCCATTGCGGAGAAGTTGGATGCCTCAGATCGATTCTCGGAATACCGTCAGGAGAGCGTCACGAGATCTGTAGAGGATCACACGCCGAGATGAACGCTATCGCCCAGGCGGCCTCTGTCGGGACAAGTACTGCGGGCGCTGCGATCTATTGCACTCATGAACCGTGTTCTTTCTGCACAAAAGCAATAATAAATGCCGGTATACGCAGGGTTGTTTTCGTTCACCCCTACCCTGACGAACTCGCTCGGCAGATGAGAGCTGACGCGGCCATCCGGACCGAGAAACTTCCTGAAACTGTCTTCGCTGAAGTTGCAAGCCTCCTTGAGGGGCTGTTCAATCCTACTTTCCAATAAATGTGCAAGGAGGAAAAACAATGGAACTTTCACGGAATAACGCATTTGAACTACTCAGAAAATATAACAAAGACGAGGGGCATATCAGGCATGCCCTTGCGGTTGAAGCCACTATGGGTTTTTTCGCTGAGAAAATGGGCGGTGACGTGGAGCGATGGAAACTTGCAGGACTTCTCCATGATATAGACTGGGAGACAACCCAGGAAAACCCTGAACGCCACACCCATGAAGGCGCAAAATGGCTCGCGGATGCAGGTTACCCGGAGGATTTATCACGGGCGGTGCTTGCCCATGGGTGGAGTATATGCTCGGACGTAAAGCCCGAGAGCGATATGGAAAAAGTCCTTTTTACAGTGGATGAACTCACTGGACTCGTAATAACTGCGGCACTTGTTCGACCGAGCAGATCCGTCCGGGATCTCGAGGTAAAATCAGTGAAGAAGAAATGGAAGGATAAGGCTTTCGCAAAGGGGGTAGACCGCGACCTGATCGTCAAGGGTGCGGAAATGATTCCCATGCCGCTTGATACGGTTATTGAATGGGTTATCCATGCCCTGCGGCGGGTGGAACCTGAGATTGGACTCGGCAGCGCGGAGTCCTGAAAGCATCGTTCCATTATCCTCTTTTCGATTATCAGAAAGAGTTCAGCCTCTTTGCCGATACCTGCTTAAACATCCGCTGCTATTATGTGACAATAATCTGCTGGAATCCCGCATGGCCGGGAACAGCGGCGAGGAGATGAGATAAATGCCTGTTCGTGTAGTTCTTGCCGATGATCATCCTTTAACCAGGGCAGGAATTTCAGCCTACCTGGCCCAGGAAAGTTCAGTCGAGCTGGTGGGTGAAGCCGAGGACGGAATTGAAGCCTGGCGTCTTATACAGGATTTACGTCCTGACGTTGCCCTTCTCGACATCAGAATGCCGGGAGAAGACGGTGTTGCAGTGGCGAGAAGGGTCAAAGAGTCCTCGATTCCAGTGTCCGTTGTTATGCTTACGTCCTACGATGCGCAGCAGTACGTTCTGGCTTCCCTCCGTGCAGGTGCGAGAGGATTTATCCTGAAGACGGCAACTCCCGAGGAAATTTCCAGGGCTATTTCAACCGTGTCGAAAGGCGGTTTTTATCTGGATTCTGAAGTCGCTTCAGCCGTAGGTGAAAGGGATTTTGCACCGGAAGCCCTTTCCGCAAGGGAGCGGGAGGTGCTTATTTGTGCATCGAAGGGCTTTTCGAGCAAGGAAGTGGCTGCCCAGCTTTTTATAAGCGAACGGACGGTTCAGACTCATCTCGCCTCCATCTATGATAAGCTAGGGGCGAAAAACAAGACTGAAGCTCTCCTTTTAGCGCTGAAATACGGAGTCGTGACCCTGGAGGAGCTCCTTGAATGAGGCGGCATCTCCTCCTCATAATCACATTTGCAATCCTGCTCCCAGCTCTTGCAGTACTTCTCGTTTCCGGGCTCGGCCTCATGCGCCAGGAGTGGGCAATGGAATCCTTTGCCAGATCTTATGTTCAGGACCTGGCGGAAAATGTTGCTTCTCTTCTGAGAACCGAGGGATTCAGCCGCTGGGGAGGCGAGCTTTCAGCTCATGAAATAAGCCGGCTCAGGATTTTTACATGGGGTCCGTCCCTCCCGGGATGGATCGCGGTCGTAGGCACTAATGGAAAACTTATTTTCCGCTCTCCCGGGGCTGATAGCCTTTACGACGTATTGAGAGAAATTGATATTTACAAAAGTTTAGGAACTGCCAGTGAAATCAAGAATAAGGATGGCAAACTCTACACCGTAGCTGTCAACCCTGTAAGCGGAGGAACAAGGCTCGTTATAGCTGCTGTTGAATGGGACCGCCTGCTTGGCCCCCTGGTCCGCGTAGGAAGGCTTTGGCCGGTTCTCATCGTGCTTATGGCCCTGGGAATTCTTCTTGCATTGTGGGCCATGTGGAGATGGCTTATCGTTCCTTTACGGATTCTTGTGGATGAAATAGGTACACTCCAGTGGGGCAAGGACTTGCCTGTTCCTGCCGATCCCGCGGCGGTGAGCGAAATAGGAAGCCTCAGAGGCGTTTTATACAGGCTTGCCCGTACTGCCGTTGAAAGGACTACCCTGAGAAACAGGTATGTAAAAGATATCGTAAGGGTCCAGGAAGGGGAAAAATCCCGGATCGCCAGGGAACTTCATGACGGTCCGATCCAGAATATCACCGCCATGATCCAGCAGATTCGGCTTTCAAGAATGGAACATCAGAACCATCAAACGGACAGTCATCTTCTCCTCGCTGAGGAGACTGCCCATGTAGTGGTAAGAGAACTCAGAGAGATGTGTGATGAACTGTCTCCTCCATGGCTGGATCTCGGCCCCGAACAGGCGATGACGGAGTTGGCCGACAGGCTGTCACGTCATTACGGTGTTTCGGTCACAGTTGAAGTGGATGATTCACTTGAACTAAGCAGAGAAAAACTGCTCTCTCTTTTCAGGATCCTACAGGAGGGGGTATCCAATGCGGTTCGTCATGGGAAAGCATCGGAAATTCGTGCTGAAATCTTAAAAACAGACGATAATACAATATTTGAGATAAAAGACAACGGTGCTGGATTTGACCCGGACATGAACTTTGAAACTCTAAGAGTCGAAGGGCACCGGGGACTTGCGAATATGGTTGAAAGAATGATGCTTTTCGGCGGGAAAATGGAAGTCTCTTCAAGACCGGGAGAAGGAGCAGTGGTCCGCTGTATGCTTCCTGATATCCCTGATTTTGCGGATTAGGAAGAACAATGCTCCGTCTCCGGGTGTTTTTCTACAGAAAGGAGTAAATGAGATGAGACTGAAAATAATCGGAGCAGCGGGAGAGGTTACCGGTTCAAGCTATCTTCTGGAATGCGGGGCAAGCAGGGTTCTCGTTGACTGCGGCATTTTCCAGGGCAAAGAAGACGACAGAAAGAACAGGGAACCGTTTTCATTCTCTCCTGTGAGTCTTGATGCGGTCCTCCTCACCCATGCGCACATGGACCATTCCGGAAGGATTCCTCTTCTGGTGAAGGAAGGGTTCAAGGGAAAGGTTTTTGCGACGCTTCCCACACTGGAGCTTGTAAAAGTGCTTTGGTATGATTCAGCGAACCTCATGAAGGAAGAAGCTGAATGGAAGACGAAAAAGAACTCCCGCAAAGGGCTCGAGGAAGTGGAACCGCTTTATTCCGCAGAGCACGTTGACCAGTCGATACGCCATCTTTCAGCATCGAGTTACGATGACAAAATAGAGGTAGCCCCAGGTATTTCTGTACGTTTCAGAGATGCAGGCCACATTCTCGGAAGCGCGATTCTTGAAATTTGGCTTGTAGAAGGGGAAAAAGAGGTAAAGATTGTTTTCAGCGGAGACCTTGGTCCCCAGAAAACCGTCATGGAGCGCAATCCGGCAATCATTTCCTCTGCCGACTATGTAGTTATGGAGTCAACGTACGGTGACCGGCTGCACAAGAGCAACGAAGAAACCCGTGCCGAATTTCGGAGCGTCTTCGAGAAGGTGCTGAAAGACAAGGGGAAGGTTTTTATTCCGAGTTTTGTTGTAGACAGGGCCCAGAGAGTGCTCTACGAGCTTGCGCTGCTTCAGGATCAGGGAATCCTTGGCAGCAATGTTCCCATATTCTTCGATTCTCCCATGGGTGTGAAGGCAACAGAAATCTACAAGAAACATACAAATCTTCTTTCATCTGAAATCCAGCAGTATATCAGTGAAGGGAAGGATCCCTTCTCGCCCGGAAAGCTGAAATACGTGTCCAGTGTTGAAGATTCACGGGCGATCAACGGGGTAAAACATGCGGTCGTAGTGGCGGGCAGCGGAATGATCAACGGAGGAAGAATAGTACATCACCTGAAGCATGGTATATGGGATCCGAACAATCACCTCGTTTTCGTGGGATACCAGGCAAAAGGGACGATGGGAAGAAGGATCATCGAAGGAGAAAAGAATATCCGGATAGCGGGTGAAGAGGTATCGGTAAAGGCTGAACTGCACACTATCAACGGGTTTTCAGCGCACGCTGACAGGGATGACCTTCTCGCATGGGCATCCAACTTTACAAACAGCCCGTTTTTTCTCATAACACATGGTGAACCGGAATCATCCCTTGCGTTTTCAGAGACACTTAAGAAAGCAGGAATGAAGTCCGCTGTCCCGACTGCAGGCCAGGAACTTGAACTCGAACCCAACGGGGCGGCGAAGGCACCGAAAATCATTGAGCAGCCGGTTATGCTCCGGGTGGAGGATATGTCCTCGGTACTATCGGAAATACTCACGCTTGTTTCCGGTATGAAAGACGGCAGACCAGCCGCTTCGGAAGAGGATATACTCCCGCTTTTGCAGTCCAGTAAAATACTTCTGGAAACTGCAAAGAAGAAAATGTCTGAAAAAAAGGTGTAAACTTGACCGGGCAAAACACTTTGCCCGGTAGGCTTTTTAATCAGGAGGAATATCTGCAGTGCAAAAAAACCGTATTTTTTGGACATCCTTACTGGGAGCCTGTGTCTTCCTTTCACTGGTTTTCCTGATCTCGGGAAGAGAACCGGAATCTCATGGGCTCGGACTTGCGATCCCGAACCCTGCAGATAATGCTCCCTATATTTTTTTTGAAGGCGAGGGAAAATTTTTCACCCTTCCTGTTCCCGAGAAGATACCAAGGGAACTGTCCAGGGCCAGACCTTTAATAGACGGTCTGCGTCCCGTTTTTTCCCTTTTCGGGAAGGCATCGGAAACAGCAGTTCTGGTTTCCTGGGAGAGCAGCAGGCTCCAGGTGGCGGCTTCATTGCTATACCCGGGTACAGCAATGAAGCTTCTTTCTGAGGGAGTGTTTCCCGATGACTGGAAAAAAGCCATTCCCTCTCTCTCAATGAAAAAAACAGGAGATGGAATCTACGAGGTAAACTATTCATCACGCAGGCTTCCACTTTTTCTTTCTGTCAATAATAGGATGACGTTCATTGCTTCTTCACCGGAGATGATCGCCTCAATGGTCGAAGTGTTCGAGAAGGGGGACGGCATTGTCCAGACCCCATGGACGATTGAAAAAAAATGGGCGAACCATCTTCGAGTACATGATTCCGGCCTTATTTCACGGCTGGCCTCATTAAAGGGATATAGGACTCCCGGCGGGAAAGTCGGACTCACGGCTGCATGGACGGGTGAAAGAACAAAGGGGAGAATGAAATGGAAAGCGGAAGGAATAGAAGGTTTCTTCCCGAGAGAGTTGCGGGAGGGTTTTCTTCCCGTAAAATGGGATGATCGTTTTCTTGCGTTTGAGCCTTTCATAGCAGGCGCAGGAATCCATCTTCCAGAATCCTTAAGTACGGAAGTTCTGAAAATGGACACTGATAATGAAATCTTCCCCGGACGGATGAAGACAGAAGAGATGGGAACGTTTCTCTCCGGTCCGGTTATGGGAGCGATTTCGGGAACAGGAAAGTTCCTTATTTTTTCTCTTCCGGGTTTTTACGTTCAATTCCCCGGCAGGGGAGAGAAAGGGGAACAGTTCGTAAAATCTTTCTGGGATCAGGATTGGAGTCTCCTTGTTCCCGATCTTGAACCTGTGGAGGGATTCTCATCAGGAGGGACAACTGCCATTCCCTTTTCCATACTCGGTGCGGCGAATCAGGATCTTGTGCTGCTCGGTATTCTTGACAGAGACAATCTCAGGAGTGACCGACGGAAAAAACTCCCCGACGCAGTTCCGCTCCTCAAAGAAAAGGGGACCGCTGTTTTCTGGTTTCATCTCGATGGAGCCCGTTTAGGCACAGCCCTGGCAAAC
>JAAYJB010000023.1 GCA_012523155.1 Synergistaceae bacterium
GCGGCTTCCGGGAGCATCCTGAGGGATTCCTTCGGTCTTCCCCCGATCGTGGGATCGGCCATTTTCCTCGTTTTCGTGGCGTATCTCACCTACAGCGGAAGCAAGACCATCGAAGTGGCCCTCTCCTGGTGGTCGTACATGCTCTATGCTGTCTTCGCCGTGTTCCTCTATCTTGGATTCACCCATTTCGGCGACGCAATCTCTGCAAACTTCGCTGCAGATACCGTGAAGCCGGGGTGGCAGATGGGCGGGTTCAAGTATGCGTTCTACAACATAGCCGTCACGTCCACCGTGCTGTTCTCGCTGAACTACCTGGAGAGCAGGAAAGAGGCGATCATTTCGGGGATCATGGCGGCCTTCATCTCCATTCTTCCGGGAGTGTTTTTCTACGTGGTCATGGTGGGCTTCTACCCTGACGTACTGTCCATGGAGATCCCGTCCAACGGGATCATTGCCCAGCTCGGGGTGAAGTACCTTCTGCCCGTCTGGCTCATCGTTCTCTTCGGCACCATGATCGAGACGGGGGTCGGGTTCTTCCACTCCATCAACGAGCGGATCAACTCGACGCTCATCCAGAAAAGAGGAGTGGGCATGAGCAACCTCGCAAGGGGCGCCGTGGGAGCATTTCTTGCGCTCATGGGGCTGCTCATTTCCAATTTCGGCCTGATCGGGCTGATCGCCCAGGGATACGGCACCATCAGCTGGGTGTTCTTCATCCTCCAGGGTGTGGGAATGTTTACCATAGGCCTGTACAAGCTTGCAAAAGCGGGAAAATAGTTTCTCCTGTTACGGACATAAGAAAGAGGCCCTTCCGGTTTTCGCAGCCGGAAGGGCCTCTTTCTTTGTTCACTGCATGGAGCCGATCCTCCGGAGGAATTCGTTGAGCTGAGCGGGGGACGGTACACGGAGCCGCACGGACCTGGCGTCCAGGTCGAAGAAACCAAGCCCCGGCTCGCAGGAAATGCCTGCAGCCGCAAGCCCGGCCGCAAGGTCCCCTTCCTCCCGGGTCAGCAGGGCGATGGGAACCCGGAGATCTGTTTCCGCGACGGTCAGGCCCTTTTTCTCATTGAGCGCATCGATCATCTTTTCCTTGGCCGCCCGGACGTACCTGCGTGTTTCGTCGAGGTAGGATTCGTCCCCGAGGATGGCTTCCGCGAGCAGGGAATCCAGGATCCCCACTGCGAATGGCGGCTGCAGGGTCCGGAAGGCCTTGGAGAGCTCGGGGCTTCTCGAGACGGCGAAGCCGACCCGCAGTCCCGCACCGCCGAGTCCTTTCGAGAAGGACCGGCAGGTGACGATATTGGGCAGGTCGATGGAAGCCGCTGACTCCTCGTCGGGCAGGAAGTCGCCGTAGGCCTCGTCGATGATCACCCATATCTTTTTTTCCATGGCATTCCGGGCGACCTGTTCCGTGATGTCCAGGGGGATCACCTGCCCTGTGGGATTGTTCGGGCGGTCGATATAGATCACGGAAGAGCCGTCTTTTGTCAGCTGATGCAGGAGATCGGGTTCGATGGGGAAGCGGGGTCCCTTCGATCGCAGGGGCTGGTAGGAAGCGCCCGTGTAGAGCATCTGCAGGACGGCGTCAGTAAACTGGGGGGAAATCCCGGCGAAAGATGTGCCCGGGCTGAGCATGAGACGGGCCAGGGTGATAAGCACACCCATGGACCCTCCGCTGACGAGGACGTGCTCGGGGAGGATGCACCACGACGCGTATTTCGAGGCGATTGCTTTCTTCAGATCCTCCGGTTCCGGCTGGGGATAGCCGCAGACGGGAACGTCCTGGAGGCCTTCAAGGAAGCGGCGCACGACAGGGGGCGTTCCCAGGGGATTTGTCCCCAGGGCGCAGTCGATGACGTCCATTCCTTCAGGATAGACGACCGGCGCGGCATTTGCGTACCCCTGCTGT
The DNA here is from genome assembly GCA_012523155.1 of Synergistaceae bacterium. Lineage (GTDB taxonomy): Bacteria > Synergistota > Synergistia > Synergistales > Aminobacteriaceae > Aminivibrio. The sequence goes on from JAAYJB010000023.1 coordinate 1,910, forward strand.
CCCGTGGCCAGATACTGGTGCTGTAGTTTGCCTTTCCACACTTCAAATTCCTCCATTCAGTTCAGATCGATCAAAGCCCGGATCTCTCCCCAGGCGTTGGTTTATGTGAGCCGCGGCAGGGCAGCCACCAGGGCCCGGGTGTAGGGGTGCTTCGGGGCGGCGAGGAAATCCCTGCACAGCCCCTCTTCCACGAGCACTCCCCGGTGGAGGACGATGCCCCGGGGTGCCGCCTTTCTGGCCAGGA
>JAAYJB010000155.1 GCA_012523155.1 Synergistaceae bacterium
ATCCAGTACGTACTTTCCAAAATGACGTCTCTCCCTGGTCCAAAGCAAAGCATCATGGCACGCTTTGTTATTTTTGTGCTATTGTATCACCAAGATGGGCACATGATATTTCTTTTTCATCTGCTATAATAAAAACACGTTCATGTAATAACTAAATATTCTAAAAATATATTGGCGGTATTTAATTTTTCACGTTCCTGGAAGGGATGATGTATCTTGTTACCTTCAGCATTTTTTCGTCTTGCACGCTTTTTTTTCGTGTCTTTTGTTTTTTTCTGCAGTTTCTTTTTTCCCGGGTTTTCTTCTGCGGACATGACTCCCTGGGTTGAGCATTCCGTCAAAAAAGGCGAATCGGTCGCTTTTATTGCCGGCCGGTACGGTGTTTCCCCCAGGACTGTCGAAAGAGCCAACGAACTGACGGCTGTAGAGACCTCACCATCCGCAGGAGACAGGCTGCTCGTTCCCCGGAAGGATTCCGACCTTATCGCTACACTGGCGGAACACCGTGCGCGCCAGAGAGGAGAAAGCATTCTCCCGCTGCTTCGGCAGGAAGCAATTCCAAAAACTCCGCCCAGGCCGAAAAATATTGAAGAGACACTCGCCAAAGGGATCGAACCATTTATTCGCCCGCTTGAAGGACGGATCTCCTCACCTTTCGGACCCAGAGGAGGAAGGCTTCATGACGGCATCGATATTGCGGCTCCATCAGGGACACCGATCCTTGCAGTCCGGTCGGGAAGGGTTATTTTCTCAGGTGTTTTCCGGGGATTCGGCAATACGGTAACGCTGGATCATGGAAGAGGATTGGTCACCAGGTACAGCCACAACAGGAAAAACCTTGTAAAAAAAGGGGCATGGGTAAGGCGTGGGCAGACTATAGCCGAAGTCGGAAGAACGGGCCGTTCAACAGGAGATCATCTTCATTTCAGTATCCTTATCAACGGAAGGGCAGTCAACCCCTCCAAGTATCTTCCCAAATAATACACATGATCAGGTAGATTATCATGATTGAAGAGCCGGAAGTTTTCCGGCTCTTCTTTTTCAATCTTTGATAGGATTTAATCGAACGGGAAGAAGATAATGTCGGATTCGTCGATAACCGTGTATATTTCTCCCTGTTTCCTGTCCCAGGCATATATGCCATTTGACTGGGGCCTTCCAGCCCCGTCAAGAAAGACCATTCCCTCGGAAAGAGCCCTTCCGTACGTTACCCAGCCTCTTACAGGCGATGCGAAAGGCAGTGTTCCGGTGATCTCTCCGTCCGGCCAACGACCGAAAGACGGGAGCAGGCTTCTACTCTCCATTTCCGCCGCAATAAAAGAATACGCTTCAGGACAGCTGGTGACGAAGAAAAATTTCCCCCTTGACGATTCAATAAAACTTTCCAGGAGGAAAGCAGCCAGGTGCTCAGCTTCCTCATCCCCCATCTCCAGGAGAAAGAGGATCCCCATATAAATGCTGTCTGCCGCCATGAGAGGTTTCGGTGTGATGGAAGGGTACACGAATCCATGTGCGCTGTCCCACTCCGCCGGGTCTCCCCGTTCTACGAGGGATGACAGAAGCGAAAGCGCATTCGCGGCTCCTTTTCTCGGGGAAATTTCCGGTCTGAAGAGGGACCGCCACAAAACATATGGTTCCGCCGTTTCCGCTTCAGATTCAAGGGCTGTCCTGAGCAGTGCTGAGGATTCCCGTCCCTGTATCCTTCTTTCGTAGCGAAGAACCAGTTCATCGAACCGTTTCACCGGGTCATCGGAGGCGAAAGATCCACCGCCCGAAAAGCAAAACAGAACGAGCAAAACCAAAAAGCTGCAGATTTTTTTCATATGAGCAGCTCTCCTTTCGTCAGCTATGATCAGTTATTATATACCCTTTCCATGACATTAACAGCTTTTTTTGAGTAAAGCAGCCTTTATCCGGAAAAAAAATGCGCCGTGTTCCGGATGAAACCATCAGAAAGAAAAAAGGACTCTCTTTTTTCACCTTTGGTAAACTGGAGAAACATGGGAAGGGGAAAGCCTGTATCAGTATCCCGGCTGTCGGGAAAACAGAAATACGGCCGTCGGCAGTTTTGGAGAAACCTGGTTTATTTATCGGGGAAACGCATCCGGTAGACGGCCATAAGCGATGCGAGCCGTTTTGCAACCTGTTCTTTCTCGGGGGAAAATTTCTCTTTGATCCCGGCAAAAGCCTGCTCCACATCTTCTTTTGCAGGGATTACCCTGGCTGGTTTTCTGCGCGTGCGCATCCCTGCCGAGGTTTCCGGAGCCGGTCTCCCCACAACGACACGAATGGAAGATACAGGAATTCCGGCGACTTTTGATGCAGCCCTGGCTGCAGAAGCAGCCCGCATGGAAAGAGCCTTTGCAGAAGAAGATGTCTCCGCTTTCACAAGAAGGACTCCCTTTTCCAGGTCATCGGGCATTGTTTTTTTCCCGAGCACTGGACCGACTATGGATTCCCATTTTCTTCTCAGCCCTGGAATTGCAAGTTTTTCTTCCGCACCTTTCGGTAGAGCCATTCGAAGAATGGCCGCAACCGGACCCGGTGTTCCCTTATTAAGCCTCTTTCTCCTCATCTGCGCCACCCCTCCGGTAAAGGGAGTTCAAATAAACCGACAACAGGTGTATATCAGTCGGTGTCACTCCGGAAATACGTCCGGCCTGTCCGAGGGTCATTGGCCGTATTGTATCGAGCTTCTGCCTGCTTTCCGAGAGCATGCCGGTGATTTTGGAGTAATCAATATCCCCCGGAAGCTTTACATCCTCCATTTTTTCAAGGCGTGCGACCTGTCGGTGTTGTCTTTGGATATAGCCTTCATATTTTACCTCAACCTCGAGGGCAAAGGCTTCCTCCCTGGCAAGAGAGACAGGAGCGTGGGAATATGCGGCGGCAAGAGAATACGGAACCCTCGGCCTTCGAAGAAGGTCAGCCGCAGAAACAGGTTCCATCAAAGGAGCTGATTCAAGTGCTGTGAGCTCACTGTTCAGACTGTCGGAAGGATAGATTTTTACAGTTTCGAGACGGTCGATCTCGTCATCTATTTTCTTCCACTTCGAAAGGAGGGCGTTCCATCGGCTGTCCGCGATCAACCCTATTTTCCTGCCGATGGGAGCCAATCTCCGGTCAGCATTGTCATGCCTGAGCAGAAGCCTGTGTTCGCATCGGCTTGTCAGCATTCTGTAAGGTTCATGGGTACCCTTTGTGACAAGATCGTCAACAAGCACGCCTATGTATGCCTGTGATCTCAAAAGCACTACCGGCTCCTCTCCCCTGACCGTAAGGGCTGCGTTGATCCCTGCAAGAAGACCCTGGGCAGCTGCCTCCTCGTAGCCGGATGTGCCGTTTATCTGTCCTGCACAGAACAGCCCCTGTATGGGTTTCGTCTCGAGAGTGGGGAAAAGCTGGGTCGGAAAAATGTAGTCGTATTCTATGGCATACCCCGGACGGGTGATATGAGCTTTTTCACAGCCGGGAAGGGAGTGGACCATCTCGCACTGAACATCATACGGAAGGCTGGTAGAAAAATTTTGTATATAAACTTCCCGGTTAGCCCTGGAAACAGGTTCAAGAAAAAGCAGGTGGCTGTCCTTTTCAGGAAAACGGATGACCTTGTCCTCGATTGAAGGACAGTACCTTGGTCCGGATCCTTCCATCCATCCCATGTACAGGGGAGAACGGTGAAAGTTTTTCCTGATAATATCGTGGGTTCTTTCATTGCTTCTTGTAAGGCGGCAGGAATATCCTTCGTGCACCTTTCCTTCGTTCCACAGGGAAAAAGCGAGGGGTTCACCTGCACTTTCCTGTACCGCAAGAGATGAAAGATCAAGGGTATCATAGTGGAGCCGGGGGGTTGTATCCGTACGCATTCTCCCTGTACGTATACCGTGTTCGTTCAGCGATCCCGGGAGTTCGTCAGCGGCAACCTGGCCGAGAGGTCCTGACGAAAAGCTCGTTTCACCTATGTACACTTTTCCGCCAAGGTATGTTCCCGTAGTCAATACTACAGTTCTTCCCTCGTAGGTGAAGCCGTACCTTGTCCGCACACCCCTTATTTTTCCTTTTTCAACCCATATTTCCGTCACTATATCCTGGTGGACCTCGAGGTTCGGCTGTGTCTGTACCGCAAGAGTAAAGTGAGCGGCATACTCACGCAGATCGCATTGTGCCCGGAGAGCCTGAACCGCAGGCCCTTTTGAAGTATTAAGCCTCCGAATGAGCATTGCTGAAGCATCAGCGGCTTCTGCCTGTTCTCCCCCGAGAGCGCTTCCTTCCCTCACGAGGTGCCCTTTTGCCGGGCCACCTATAGAAGGATTGCACGGCATGAGGGCGGTATTGTCCAGGTACAGGCTAAGCTGAAGCACCGACGCTCCCATTCGTGCAGCCGCAAGGGCTGCTTCACATCCGGCATGTCCTCCTCCAACTACAATAACATCGTATTTTTTTTCAAAAACACCCATCACATGGTCGTCCTTTCACGTACTGCAGTATCTTTTATGCACCGAGAGAAATAACAAACCCCTCTTCCACTTTCCATACACTTCCGGGCCAATGATCGGTGATCGGCTCCGCGGCAGCCGCTATTACCTGCCATCCGGTGCTGTGCAGTGCTTCAACTGTAGATTCCCGGCCGTTTTTATCCAACTCCGAGGCAATTTCGTCAAGAAGCACGATTGGTTTTCGGCGAAGCCTGGCTTCAACAGCTTTCCCCGCAGCCAGCATAAGGGATACGGATGCCCTCCGGATCTGGCCCCTACTGAAGCATGCGGCAGCTTCCCTTTCCCTGCAGCAGATATACAGGTCATCCCGATGAGGTCCAACCATGGAAATACAAAGCTGCTTCTCTTTCTCACTGCGGGCCTCAAGAGAAGCCCACCAGTCCTCAATACCGTCATTTTTAAGGCCTGCTCCTCCCCTGGCATGTTTAAGTTCAAGAATACCCGGAAGAAGTCCCTGAAATGCTGAAAGACCGAGAGTCAAAAGGCGGACTGCCTCCTCCCTGCACTCCCAGATCCATGAGACCAGGGGAGCCATGGTTCGGGATACTGCGTCGGTTCTTTTTCCTGAGCGAAGCAGTACAGTGCGGTGTCGGACGGCACGGCGATAATCGCTTAATCTCCTGGCATAAAGGGGAAAAAGAAGCGCACAGAGACGGTCGAGGAAATTTCTCCTGATCGAGGGTGCTCCGTCGAGAATAGACATGTCCCCGGGCAAAAAAGCCAGCGCAGGTACACGGGAGCGTACCTCGGGAAAGGAAATTCTCCTGCCGTCACACTTCATCACGGTGTTTCCGCCTATCGAAGCAGCAACAAAAACGTTTTCTTCTCCGCAGAAGGATCCTCCCAGGAAGGCCTGTACACCTTCTTTTTCCCATGAAACAAGGTCTTTCCTGTCACCGAAAGGACCCCATCCCGTCAAGAGATGGAGTCCTTCAAGACAGTTCGTTTTCCCTGCCCCGTTGTTTCCCGTGACAAGGTTGAGACCCGGTCCCCATGAAATCCTGAGCGAGGAAAGATTTCTGAAATTTCTCGTCGAAAACTCAGAACACCACATTGCTACGCCGGAGGAAATTCCTCCCCTTCCTCTTCTTTTTCTTCAAAAGAAAGGTCGTTCTCCGTCAGTTTTATCGGCATGACCATGTACAGGAAATCTGTTTCTCCCGGCCGAAGCATTGTCATCTGTCCCTCAGGTCCGTTGAAACTTACAAATGCCCGATCTCCGTAAAGTGCTTTCAATCCGTCGAGAAGAAAACCTACGTTAAAGGCAACGGTGAGAGGTTCTCCCTCTATTTTTCCCTCCAATATTTCTTCTACAGCACCTGTTTCCGGAGCTTTGCCCATAAGGATAAGGTCTCCTTCGGGAGACAGGCGAAACAGTACCATGCGGCTGAAATCCCGTACAATAACGTCCACCCTTTCAAGAGCTGCAATGAGCAAGCTTCTATCAACATCAAGAGTTGTAGTGCTCTGAGGATTAAGGATCTTTTCGTAATTGGGAAATACAGCTTCCACTCTTCTTACAGAAAATTCGAGGCTTCCCATCTGGAAAAATACCAGTGTTGAATCCACTACAATTCTTACAGGAGTTTCCCCGTCCGTTGAACCCAGAAGACGCTGCAGTTCTTTGAGTCCACTGATAGGAAGAAGAAAATCCCCGTCTTCTCCTTTTTCGACCGGATGGCATTTTGAAAGAGAAAGTCTCCGTCCGTCAGTGGAAATGATCCTGAGCTCTCCCTCTTTCAGCTGGAAGAAAGCTGTTCCGAGATATTTCGGAAATTCTTCTCCTATGGTGCTGGCTATAGTTCCTTCAGAGAGAGTTCGAAGAAGTTCAGATGCCGTTATAGTGCAGAAAAACGGGGCACTTTCCGAAACCGGAAGAGTTGGAAATTCCTTTGAGGGATAGGTTGAGAACCTGTATTTGTTTCTTCCTGCAATGATAAGACCCTTGCCTTCCGCGACGGATACAGTAAAAACATTTGTGGGAGCTTTTTTGAATAGTTCTCCAACTACTTTGACCGGGAGAACCGCTTCTCCCTCTTCTTCAACAAGGATTCCCCTGGATACGCATTTGATTGATGTTTTCAGGTCGGTGGCTTCCAATAGGACGGTGTTTTCGTCGTCCGTTCCTGCCGTTTTCAGCAGAATGCCTGTCAGAGAGTTGATCGTGCTTTTGGAACTGGTGCTCCTTTCAGCTGTCTGCCAGCTTTTCATAAATTCTCCCTTGTTGATTTGAAGTCTCACAATATTTCCCTCCCTGAAAATGCATCTTTTATTATTTTTTGTTTTGGTAGTAGTAAAAGTAATAAGGCCTGTGCATATTGTGGATAAGTGTATCCCGTCCGGTCAGGCTGGGCAAAATCCGATGTGGACAACTATACGGTTTCTCTGTGGGATCTGTCCACAATATCCACAGGTAAAAGAGATGACTGAGCATAAATATAATGTTGTCCACAAAAGGGTACTCTGTTTCACAGTTTACCCTCTATTGTATCCACAATCTGTTTTATCCTGGGTTGTTCCTTCACCAGCTGTGCTATTTTCCTATGAGCATGAAGAACGGTCGTGTGATCTTTTTTCCTGAAAGAATGGCCTATCTGCTGCAGGCTGACCTCAGTCAGCTTTCTGCAGAGGAACATGGCGATCTGGCGTGCCATGGCTAGATCAGAGGTCCGCTTAGCGCTTAAAAGGTCATCAACGGTCATATCGAAAAATTCGGCTACCGCGTGCTGTATGGCATCGACGCTCACAGGTCCCCTTATATCCTTTCGGATCACGTCCTTCAGCCATTCAGCTGTATTTTCCTCCGTAATAGGCTCGCTCGAAAGTTCGGCGCACGCTACGACCCTGTTAAGGGCGCCTTCCAGTTCCCGGATATTGCTTGGTATGCTCAGGGCGAGGAAATTGATAACGGCATCGGGGATATTGTAGCGCCTGAGCTGTGCTTTTTTTTGGAGGATCGCGATTCTCGTTTCAAGATCCGGAGACTGGATATCGGTGACGAGACCCCACTCAAAACGGCTGACCAATCGGTCTTCAATACTCTGGATATCCTTGGGAGGACGATCGGAACAGATCACTATCTGTTTTTTTGACGTATGGAGTTGGTTGAACGTGTGGAAAAACTCCTCCTGGCTGCTTCCCTTGTTGCCGAGAAACTGGATATCGTCTATGAGGAGAACGTCGACACTCCGGTACTTGGATTTGAATTCCTGTGTCTTGTTGTTTTTGATCGACTGGATGAATTCGTTTATAAATTTTTCTGAACTCACATAGGTTACCTTGTGATTCGGATTCCTGTCGAGTACGTAATGTCCAATAGCGTGCATAAGGTGCGTTTTACCGAGACCGACGCCTCCCCATATGAAAAGAGGATTATAGGCTTCTCCGGGAGTCTCGGCTACGGCAAGGCTGGCTGCATGGGCAAGGCGGTTCGACTTCCCCACGACAAATGAATTGAAAATATACCCGGGGTTCAGGCTGCCCCTGGCCTCGGAATGTCCGCTTGAAGCAGCCTTCTGAGCCCTTTTCTGCTCTTCTTTTTTTGTTTCGGCTCCTACCCGGAGCTCGATGGATTCTCCCTCTCCCTTTTCCTGGAGGATACGGGTCAGATCTTTAAGAAACCGAGATGAGATCTGCTCCTTGACGAAAACATTCGGCACATCAAGGATAAGGGAATTTTCAGAAAACTCAGTGGGAATGCATGTTTTAAGCCACAGGTCAGCAGTCCCGGGCGGAAGCGAAAGAGACGCTTCGCCGAGAATGTCTTCCCATAGCTGGTTCAGATCTTTTTCCACGTTGGTTCACCTCTGGCTGAGAATAGAACCATATTATCATATTGACGGTATTGTGGATAACTTAGAGAACAGGTGATGCAATGAAGAAAAGCATATAATGAAAAAACAGCGGAAGCGAAAATATTTTGTCCACAATAGTTATCCACATATCCACATTTCAAGTTTATTTTTGTGGATAGGTAAAATTACGGATGAAAACTGCTGGAGGCAAATTATTTCAAAATTCCAGGTCTCCTCACAAATTTTATGGAACCTGTGGTAGTGCGAACAGAGACTTATCCACAACTTACCCACACTTGTGCACAAGTTTATTTTTCCATCCGTTTCTTTCTATCCGGAAAACAGGCAATAGACAATGGCGCCTTGATAGAGGAAAATGAACCCCGAAATATGCCGGGAAACCTATTTTGTTTATTTCCAAGGAGAAAGAAAATGAATTCCTCCCTTCTTCATGTAATAAGTCACACGGACCTCGACGGGATAGCGGCTGCCGCGGTTGCCTGGCACCGCTGGAGCGGGATACGGCCCCTGAAGGTGTCTCTGGCCGGTTACGGGGCTGTGGATTCCCTTATCCTTGAAAGCCTCGACGCCGGGCACGACTTTCTGGTGATCGACCTTTTCTGCCAGGACGAACGGACGGTGGAAAACCTGGACCGCAGGTATTCAGAGGGTGATGCCCCATTTGTATTCGATCATCACGAAACAACCGCCTCTAGATACGGCAACAGGCCCTGGGCCGTTGTGGACACTTCTTTTTGTGCGGCCAAGGTGTATTACCGGTGGCTCAGGGAACAAAACATACCGGGACTGGAACGTCTCTCTCCCCTTGTGGAGGTTGCGAACGACAGGGACCTGTGGATCAATGAAAATCCCCAAAGCCGTCTCTGGCAGGCAATGATCACGCTGTGCGGCCCATACAGCCTGCTTGCGCGGTTGGCGGAAAATCCGGATGCCGGTCTTTTCCCCCATGAGTTGGAAGTTGCCGAAGAATTTGTGGAAAAACAGGAGAAGCGGTTTGCTCTTGCCGTTGAAAAGATCACAAAGAGCGACAGGGATCTCGCATTTGTCGAGCCGGGAATACTGGAATTCGGCGACGTATCGGATTTCGGCGGACTTGTCCTGGACAGGATGGATGATCCTCCACTCCTGGTTGCCGTCGCCGCGAGGAGGTATTCCGGAGACTGGGCGGTATCCCTCCGAAGCAGGAGCGAGATGGCGGGTAAGGTCGTGGGAATGCTCAGGGACGGCAAAAAGATACGCGGGGGAGGCCATGACGATTCGGCCGCCCTGTATTTCCCGTCGTCCTACTCCCCGGAGCAGATCCGGACAACCATCCAGGCGGCCATGAGAGCTATAAAGGACTCTGAACGTCCGGCAGGGGTGACCTTGGGCGACCTTTTCGCAAAAGCCCGGCAGACGGGGAATTCGAGGGATAATAAGGGATGACAGCAAAGCGGATTTGGGGAAAATTCGCCGATTTTTTTGCATTAAAGCGCAGCATCGCAGGGATGCTGTTCATGGTCGTGCTCGTTGGAATGGGGGAACGAATGGCCGAACGCTTTCTGCCGATCTACCTCCTGGCCCTTGGAGGAGGTGCCCTCTCCATTGGATTGCTCAATGGACTCGATAATCTTCTTTCCGCACTGTACTCCTTCCCCGGCGGATATATTGCCGACCGTTTCGGCACAAAGAAGGCTCTCATGTTTTTCAACATGCTGGCCATGGCCGGATTTGCTGTGGTTGTCCTTGTCCCAAGGGTGGAAGCCGTAATAGGAGCCTCGTTCCTGTTCCTGTCCTGGACGGCGATTTCACTTCCTGCCACTATGAAGCTCATAGCCGGGGTCCTGCCGAAGAACAGGCGAACCATGGGGGTTTCAGTACATTCGCTTGTTCGGCGGATTCCCATGGCCCTTGGGCCCATCCTCGGCGGAACCATGATAGGGTTTTTCGGAGAGTCTGCGGGCGTGAGAATGGCGTTTGCAGTTGCCTTCTTTCTTGCAATGGCGGCTCTGGCGCTTCAGCAGAAGTTTCTCTCCGAGGGGGATGGTGAACTTGTCGAGAAGGCAGAAGGCAATCCCTTCAGAGTCTTCCGCGCCATGAGCCCTGAACTGAAAAATCTTCTTGTATCTGATATACTTGTCCGCTTCTGCGAACAGATCCCATACCCTTTTGCCGTAGTGTGGGCAATGAAAATGATCGTCGAACCGGTGTCCGCCTTCCGGTTCGGTGTGCTTACCGCGGTGGAAATGATTGTGGCACTTTTGATCTACATTCCCGTCGCACGGCTTGCCGACAGGGGAAGAAAGAAAATCTTCGTGGTCATTACGTTTTGTTTCTTCACGTCTTTTCCCATAGTGCTCTATTTTTCACGGTCCTTCTGGCCCCTTGTCTTTGCATTCACAGTGAGGGGTCTTAAGGAATTCGGCGAGCCCACACGAAAGTCCCTCATCCTTGACCTGTGCCCCCCCGGACAGTCAGCGGCCATGTTCGGGTTGTACTACCTGCTCAGGGATATGCTCGTCTCTGTTGCTGCGCTTGGGGGCGCGTTCCTGTGGATGGCAGGGCCGGCAGCGAATTTTTTCACTGCCGCCGCTTTCGGTGCCGCAGGAACTGCATGGTTTGTACTTTTTGGGAAAGATTTTCCTTCCACCCATGCTGTTGAAGGAGGTTCACGATGAAAATACTTGTCACCGGGTTCGACCCGTTCGGAGGAGAAACAGTCAACCCCGCGTTCGAGGCCGTGAAGCGTCTGCCCCGGAAAATCGCAGGCTTCGATGTTGAAGTTATCGAGATCCCCACAGTGTTCCACAAGTCCATCAGGGTGATAATGGACCGCGCGGAAGAAATCGGCGCGGACAGGATCCTCATGGTAGGGCAGGCTGGAGGACGTTTCGAGATCACAGTGGAACGAATCGGCATAAACGTGGACGATGCACGGATACCGGACAACGAAGGGAACAGGCCCGTTGATGTCCCCATAGATCCTGAAGGTCCTGCAGCGTATTTCGCGACACTTCCCGTGAAGGCGATAACTGAACGCATCAGATCCTGCGGGATTCCCGCAAAGATATCAAACACAGCCGGCACATTCGTCTGCAATCATGTGCTTTACGGCGTGCTGAACGAAACGGCGAAGAGGAAACTCCCGGTAAAGGCTGGATTCATCCATGTTCCCTTCCTTCCCGGACAGGCCGTTTCCAGAGACGGAGTCCCTTCCATGTCGGCTGAAACGATTGCAGCCGCGCTGAAAACAGCCGTTGAGGCAGTGGCTGCTGTTGATGAAGACCTGAAAATTACGGGTGGTCTCGAGCATTGATTTTTTCC
>JAAYJB010000156.1 GCA_012523155.1 Synergistaceae bacterium
AGGGGCCGGACAGAGATGCACGAGTGTTTTTTATTGAGGGTCTCGCCGTCGTATTCGTCGTCGACCCTGATGCGGATGCGGTTTTTCACCCGTTTCGCCCGGACGGAGAGTACGTCGTAGGTGGTGGACCGTATGGTCAGCCGGGCGATCTCCAGTTCTCCGGGCTCGCAGGGCAGGAGGAACTCCCCTCCCATACACATGGGGTGGATCAGTCCCCAGGCCCTCCTGTGCCCCTCGCTGAGCTCCTCGTTGCCGAATCCCTCGGGAACGGCGTCCATTCCGCCCTCCCGTACCATTTTCCTGACGGCCTCCCGCCTGATGGCGCCGGTGATGCGGCTGAGCATCAGTTCCTCCGGGTCGGAGGGCTCAAAATAGCCTTCGGGGCGCCTGGAATAATCGATGGTGCTCATGGGCAATTCCTCCTTCGGTGTTGTTTACGGGTATCCCTGAATCTCCCAGGCCGCTGGAAAACACCTGTCATACCCGGGCCTCTTCCTGCCATTTCTCGATGGATTCCAGCACCTCGCCGAGGCATGATCCCGAGACGACATTCTCCCCGTCGTCGTTCCACCCCTTGTAGAGGATGCTGTTGACCAGGACCCCGTTTTTCGGGATGCTTCTTTCGTGGAAGGAGAGGCGGAGGCCGTTGTCGACCAGCGCCTTCCTGACGAACCGCTTCTCGTCCCGCTTCCTCAGTTCGGCGATGCCCTGCCTGACCTGTCTGGCGCTGTTTCCGGCCACAACCCAGCCGCCCGCCTCACGCCGACCGCCGTACCGTGCTATGCCGCCGTTCCCGTCGCTTACGTCCTCGCCGAACGTAAGCCCTGCGTCCTCGATCAGCCTGCGGATCATATCCCTCATTCGGTTCCCTCCTGTGCCGTAATCTCTTCACATATTCCGACGCGCCCTGTGCCTCAGTTTTCCCCCGTCTCACCCAGAAACCGTTCGGCAGCGCTCCGGGAGATGCTGAAGGGGTCAACTTCCCCCGTGACTCCCGCAAGTACCCTGTTCATGGCCATTCCCCGCGCCCCGCAGGAGAGGAAGAGGTTCAGCAGGAAGCCGGGGCTGTGGAGAATGTTCGGGAAAAACGCCGCGTAGACGATCATGCCGTCCCTGTAGGCATAGCTTCCGAAGCCGTATCCGGCGGGGTCGGAGCCCAGTTGAGGCTCATTCAGGGAGAGGGCCTTCCGGATCCATTTTTCCTCCTCTCCCTTCTTTCCGGAAACGGGGAAGAAATGGGTGACCAGCAGGCCGTTTCCGTAGAACGGGTGTGGCTGATCGGCAGCCATCCTGCAGAGGGAGGAAAAGGTGCCGAAGGGGAACTCGGCTGACAGCCCGGGCCCTCCGGCACTTGCCATGAGGACGGGGGGATTTTGCCCGAGCAGGTCCGCCGCTTTCTGGAATTCGTCGTCGGGCCACCGGGACGGCTCTTTCCCTGTGGGCTGGATAAGCGACGGGACCAGCCCGGCGATTTCGTCGTGTTCCCTGCGGACCCCGTTCTTCGGATGGGCACTGACGGCGTTTTCCATGCCGAAGGCGGAAAAATTGTCCCCCAGCCTGCGGGCTTCGTAGATCTGGATGGCTGCGGCGACGCTGAGGAGGACGTTCATCCACGGGCTGATCCCCTCGTAGACGAGGGCCCATGAGCAGAGGTCCAGGGTTCCCCTGCGGGGGTCGAAAACCGGCCCCGCCATGGATGCGAAGGGCATGAGCGTCAGGCTGACGGCTTTCAGGGCGTCGGGGTCCAGGCTCCTGACCTTCAGCAGCTCCGTCCGGATGGAGATGTAATACCCCCTCTCGCCCGAAGGCCCGTCGGCCTCGCCGACGACCTCCACCGTCTGTGCGTGATCACCGGCCCACCATGTGAATCCGTTCTCCGTGATGACCGACCATTCGTCGTCGACCTGGAGCTGTTTCCCGTACAGCCACTCAATTGTGTCCCTGCCCGTGTACATGGATTTATTCCTCCCTTTTCTGATTTGCGTAAAACCCCTCCGTCACCTTTTCCCTCAGGGCCTCGTCGAACTCCGGGTAGAACTGTGACTCTCCCCAGAAGAACCCGAGCTGCCCTTCCAGGTCGCCGGGGTAGTTCCATTCCACGCTTTCGTAAAGGCTCCACGCGCCGATGAGGAAATCCAGCAAACTCCCGAGGGTGAGGGGGCGGACCGAGGTGCGCGTGTGCTTTTCGCCGAGGTTATCGCCGTTGTACTCGTCGTTTATCCTGTAGCTGATGCGGTTCTTCCCGGATTTCGCCCGGACGGAGACGACGTCGAAGGTTGTGGACCGGATGGTTACCCTGGCGATCTCCACTTCGTCTTCCCGGCACGGCGGCAGGTATTCCCCTCCGAGGAACGACGGGTTGTACCGGGCCCAGGCCCTCCTCTCGTCGTGGCTGAGGACGGGGTTGTCAAATCCCTCGGGAACTTCATTCATTCGGCCCTCCCGTATCATTTTCCGGACGACCTCCCTCCTGGCGGCGCCGCTGATGCGGCTGAGCATCAGTTCCTCGGGGTCGAAGGGCTCGGAATAGTCTTCGGGGCGCCTGGAATAATCGATCGTGATCATGGGCATTTCCTCCTTCGGGGAATGTGTTCCGGTTCAAGCGAACCGGTTTAAAAGACAAAAAAAAGGCCTCTCCGAGGAGAGGCCTGTGGCCGCCATGGCGCATGGATCGAGACAGATCCGTGCTTCTGGTTCTCCTCTTATCATCCGCCCCGATAAATCGGAGCGCTGGTGTTGGCACCACGCCTTTTCAGGCAGGTTGCCGGGCTTCATAGGGCCAGTCCCTCAGCCGCTCTGGATAAAAGTATCAGTTGGAAAGTTTCACATTCATTGTTCAGATTAATTATACACCCCTGTTAAATTTTAGCAAGTGTGTTCCGTTTCTTTTTTCCCTGCCGTTTTTGATACCTCAGTTCTTCTCGATGATCAGAAAGAGACTGGAGTCGTCAACCATCTGCAGGCTGTAGGGGCAGCCGGTCTTTTTTCCCATGGCCTCGAGGTCTTCCTCCGAAAAGGTCGTCGCGGTGAAGCCGTCACTGCAGACGATCCTGCCTTTGCCGGTCTTCTTCATGTCCAGTTCACCCAGAAGCCCCTTGCCGGCCTGCTCTTTGAACCATTCGAGGCGCCACTCCCAGAAGCCGGAGGCATAGGTGCTGAAGAACGCCCTTCCTCCGGGAACGAGAGCCTTCATGCTTCGCTCCACCAGGTCGTACGGGTCCCCTTTCATGGCCGAGAGGCCGTTCTGGAGACAGAGCACCACGTCGTATTCCCCGTCGAACGCCATCCCGTGGGCGTCCAGAACAAGAACGGTGCAGTTGTAGCATCCCTTGAGGTAATCCCTTCCGAAGGCGATGGAATCATTTGAGATGTCGATCCCCACCACGGCTTTCGCGAAGGGGGCGATCCGCTTCAGAATACGGCCGTACCCCGTTCCGAGCTCGAGGACCGTCTCATGAGCGTGAAGACGGCTGCAGATGAAGTCGATCTCCGCTTCCAGGTACTGCCGTACCCTGCCGATACCCGTGTTGTACACTTCAAGCAGGTTGCCCGCGTTGAGCTTCCCGGCGTAGTAATTGTCCATCCCTTCGCCTCCTGTGCCTGCGGCATGTATGTAAAATATAACAAGCAGAAAACATCGCTTCCCGCTTATTGTACAGCAAAAACGCCCTGCCGCTGCACGGGATACGAAAAGAGGGGGCCGCCGATGCGCGGCCCCCTCTCGTTAATGCAGCCGTTTCAGCGGGTAAAGGTTACTTTGAAACCGTCATCGGTTTCCTCTTTCACGGCCTTCCACCCGTGGCTTTCGCCGTAGCGGGCGACATTTTCCCGGGACGTGACCGTGTCCACGAGGACTTCCACAGGCCCTCCTGTGTGCTTCTCAAGGGCTTTCCGCGTTTCCATAACGGGCTGGGGGCAGGAAAGGCCCCGTGCATCGACTACAAAAGCTTCAGACATTTCTCATTCCCCCTAATCCAGTTTGATTCTGAACAGCAGGCCCACGGCAAGGCAGAAAACGAGACCGGTCACCGTCGCCGTCATACCGAAGGACGTGACCCCCGCACCGGAACTTGCCAGTGAGAAATTGTGTGCGAAAGCTGCGCCCACCAGCATGCCGAGAACGAATACGGAGGCGTCACCGTCCCCTTCCCCGGACATGATCATCTGGCGTCCCGGGCAGCCTCCCGCAAGAGTGAAGGCGAGGCCGGAAAGGGCCATTCCGATGAAGTTCCACAGCTGGTTCGTGTGGGCCACGGGCTGGCTTTCAAATCCGGGCCTGAACTGGCCGAGAAGGAGGTTAACGACGAAGGCCGAGACGAGGAAGGCCGCCACGCCGCTGAAGAGATGGCCGTTCCTGAGCATGATGAGATCCCGAAGTGCGCCCACGGTGCAGAAGCGGCTTTTCTGGGCCATCCACCCCACGGCAAGCCCGACGCCAAGGGATATGAGAACAGGCGCCGCGGCAGCGCCCGG
>JAAYJB010000157.1 GCA_012523155.1 Synergistaceae bacterium
CAGGTGATCTGAAAGGATCCCTAGAAGCTCAGTTCAGGCTGAACCCCCTGCGGTTATCCATGGACCGGGCCAGCTTTCCCGTGGCAACGAAAGACATGGCAAATATGATGGGCCTTGACGTTGGGGAACCATACAGGCCGACTGTCAGCAGCAGCGGTGAAGTGCTCGATTTCATGAAGAAGCGATTGAAAGAAGCCGGACTGCTGGAGTAGGAGGGCTAAAAAAGTTGGAATATGTTGAAGGGCGCATTCGAAAAAAAGAATGCGCTTTTTTGTGTTCCATGGAGTAAAATGCGAATATCCCGTGAATTAGGAAACCGGTGTGATCAGGGAGATAAACGAATTTTTTATGTGTATTTTCTCCAAAAATTTCAAGGAGGTGAAAAGTTTTGAAAAAACTGCTCCTTATCATTGCCGTTATTACCCTGTCGGCAGCTTTTCTGCCTTCGGTCGCCTTTGCCGACGCTGCAGAGGATGCGTACAAAAGGGGAGAGGGGGCCTGGAAAAACCAGGATTATGAGACTGCCTTCCGTGAATACAGGACAGCGGGAGAGATGGGGCATCTCGATGCCCAGATCCTGCTGGCAATTAACCTCTCCTCGTCTCCTTATCCTGAAGATTTTCTCGAGTCCAGAAAATGGTGGAAAAAAATTGCCGGACAGGGGAATTCCGGTTCTATTGTTGCTCTTGGAGACAGCTACAGGTATGGAAACCTGGACGGAAACTATATTGACTACAAGGAAGCGATAAAGTGGTACCGCACTGCATCTACTTCAAATAACAGTGAACATCGGGGTGATGCGTTCCTTGCCCTTGGGGAGATGTACGAAGAAGGGCAGGGAACGGCAAAAAATCCGTCTGAAGCAATGAAGCTCTACAAAAAGTCAGCTGCAGAGGGGAATGCGGAAGCCGGGTACCGGATCGGCGTTTTGTATGAAACCGGAAAAGGAGTTTCCAAAAATTACGGAAAAGCAGCAGAATGGTACAGCTCGTCTGCGGAAATGTTTAACAGTACAGCCATGTACAGGATGGGGTTTCTTCACGAAAAGGGAATGGGAGTACCCAAAAGCATGCAGGAAGCGGAAAAATGGTACCGAAGAGCAGCCGATGCAGGAAATAGCTGGTCGCAGTTTTATTTTGGAGAAAAATGTGAACACGGAAAAGGAGTAAAAAAGGATCTCGTCTTTGCTCATGCCTGGTATAACCTGGCCTCGAGAGGCATGGGTAATAAAGAGCTTTGGAAAAAAGCAAAATCAGCCCGGGACAGGGTTGCACTGAAACTCACGCCTGAAGAACTTGCCCGCGCGGAGAAAATTGTCAGGGACTGGAGACCTCAAAAATATAAAAAATGAGACGATGCCGACTCGCCAACAGGATGGTCTATTCCTTATTCCGAAAAATTGCAGGGAAAGAAGGATCTGGTTGTGCTGTTCAGGGTTTTCGGGCATGTTTCTTAAAACCAGATCCCGCCTGCTCTCAGGTAGCAAAATAAGAGAAGTTTTCAACCCCATTTTGTTCAGCTGAAAATCACTCTTTTTTTTCTTCGACCCATTTTTCGAGGTCTTCTTTCTGACCTGCGACAAGGATCATGTCATTTTCCTGTATGACGGTGTCCTTTTTTGGGACAAAACGTTCCCCGTCACGGCTGATACTGAGTATGACGCTGCTGTAGTGTGTCCGGAAGTCAAGCTCTTCAATAGTTTTGCCGATCATTTCCGCTATTGGGTTTATTTCTCCCACGTGGAAGAGCGATCCGGGGACCTGGACGAAATGGGACATCCACGGATGAATGAGGAGTGCGGCCAACCTCTCGCCCATATCCCTTTCGGGAAAGACGACCTTGTTCGCACCCACCCGCGCGAGTACCCGCGCGTGGGTGTAGTTCTCGGCCCGTGCGATGACGTGGGGGATCTGAAGGTCCTGGAGGATCGTGGTTGCAAGAATGCTGGCCTCGATATTGCTGCCGATCGCTACTATTGCTATATCCGCAGTCTTTGCCCCAACTTTCGTGAGCGCGTCGGAGTCCGTGGCATCCGCCTGTGCTGCGAGGTCCACCACTTCCGCCATTTCCTCTACAAGCTGACGTGTGCGGTCAATCGCGATCACCTGTTTTCCTTTTTCAGCGAGGGTTCTGCATATCGCCTGGCCGAATCGTCCGAGCCCGATGACAAGGTATACGTTTTTTTCGTCTTTCATTGCCGTACCTCCTACCCGATGGGGATGTCTGCGTCCGGGTAGGAGACATTCCCGCGGAACTCACCCTTCAGCAGACCGAAAATGAACGTGAGAATGCCGACCCGTCCCCAGAACATGAGGAGAATGAGGACGATTTTCCCTCCTGTTGAGAGTTGCGCCGTGATGCCGAGTGACAGCCCCACGGTGCCAAGTGCTGAAGCGGCCTCGAAGAGCAGTTCCCGGAACGGCAGGGGCTCGATGATCGAGAGGGTCAGGATGCCGAGCCCGAGCCCTGACAGGTAGAGAACGGAGACCGCTATGGTCCGCTGCAGTATCCGAAATGGAATGCGCCTGCTCCAGAGGACGACGTCAGGCCTTCTTCTGAGGGTATTCCATGCCGAGAGAACGAGGATCGCGAGGGTTGTGGTTTTGAAACCGCCTCCTGTTGAACCTGGTGACGCGCCGACGATCATGAGCAGCACAAGGACAAAGAGTCCTGCGGATGAAAATGTGGATGGAGCAACAGTATCGAAGCCCGCTGTACGGGGTGTTATGGAGGCAAACAGCCCGTTCCATATTTTCCATCCTCCCGGAAGGTGTGCAAATGCTGTATTCCACTCCGAGATCGTGAAGAGAAACAGACCGAAGAGAATAAGGATCAGCGTGGTGGTGAGAACAAGCTTTGAATGGAGTGAAAGTCTATTCCCGTTCCGTTTCCTGATGGCCGAGAGTTCCGTCAGCACGGGAAATCCGAGTCCGCCGATCACGATGAGGACCATGATCGTTCCGCTGACGATAAAGCTTTGTGAGAATCCTTCGAGGTTATTGGAGAAAAGGGAGAATCCGGCGTTGCAGAACGCGCTGATGCTGTGAAAAATAGCGCTGCAAAACGCTTTGAACGGCGTCAGGCCCGCCTTCAGGAATCCGATGAAGAGCGGGATGGCCCCGACTGCTTCGAGTATCAGGGTAAAAAGAAGGATTTTTATGAGAAATTTAATGACCCCGGAGGGAGTGTCCATTCCGAATCCTCCGGCGAACAGCATTCGCTGACGCAGGCCTATCCGCTCTCCGAGGATCAGCGAGAATGTCGTCGCCGCAGTCATCACGCCGATGCCGCCCAGCTGGATAAGCAAAAGGACTATCATCTGAGAGGCCGGGGAAAGGTCTGTCCCCGTATCCACTACGATGAGGCCTGTCACGCAGACAGCAGACGTGGCCGTGAAAAAAGCGTCGATGAGCTTCAAAGGATTATAGTAATAGTTAAACAGAAGGAGCAGCAGGGTCCCTCCGCAGATGAGGCCGAAAAACGCTGCCGCAATTTTCCGCTCTATGGCAAGTGAAGTAAACGCTCGCAGTGGTATGATGCATCATCCTCGCCCGGGTTTTTATTTTTCTGACCGGATTATGGGCACTATTCGTTTCCGGAAAGAAAACGCCTTCAGAAACATATTACCATTCAATGCTTCGCAAGGGAAAGGTTTCTCCAGGATCGATTCTCTGGATGGGGGCGGATTTTCGCCCGCAGACATGAAAACTTTTCCGAAACCTGTCCTGTGTGAAGCGGGGTGATTTCCCTGGGGAAGTGAGACGACTCCTCTGCCCGGGAAACGAAAGGAGCCCGGCTTTTGCGCCGGGCCCCTGCAGTCCTTTTTTCAGGAATGATGTGATTATTGAACGTCCATTTCGTAGGCGAGGATCGATTTGTCAACTCTGGGCTCGAAGACGACGCTGCTCTTTTTTCCGTAGAGATCCTGCTGGAAATAGAGGGGAACGATACCGACGTCCTCGACGATGAGACGGGCGGCTTTTTCCAGGATGAGCCTCCGTTTGTCGGGGTCGGCTGTTCCGTCGGCTTCGTCAATGAGGCTGTCGAATTCCGCATTGGCATAATGCCCTCGGTTGGAGCCTCCCTTTGCAGGGTTTTTGCCCCTCGTGTAGAAGAGGACGCTGGCCATTTCACCAACGTCGATGGGCTCTGACCAGCCGGTCATGACAAGGCTTGACTTGTCTCCGGGGCGTACGAAGTCGAAGAACGTGGACTTCGGGTGAAGACGGAGCTCGACCAGGATACCTGCCTTGGTGAGCTGGCTGGCAAGGGCCTGAGCTACCTGGCCGTCGTTGGGATAGCGTCCGTTGGGAGCGTCAAGATAGACCTTGAAGCCGTCAGGATAGCCGGCCTCGGTGAGGAGCTTTTTCGCCTCTTCGGGATCGTATTTTGCTTCGGGCATGTCTTCCACATAGCCGCGCCGGCCTTTCAGGACCATCTGGTTGGTGGCGTAGGCGTTGCCGTTCATGATCATCTTCACGATGGAGTCGCGGTTGATGGCCAGAGAAAGGGCCTTCCGTACCCTGATGTCGGCAAGGGGGTTCTTGTCGAGATCGATGATTCCCGGGCCCTTCGCCCTGTGGGAGTCAACGTGGAGGTAAATGAGGCGCTCGCTGGGACGGTCCACGACCTCGATGCCTTCGGTGCTCTTCACTTTTGCCACGTCGCGGACGGGAACGTCCTCGATGATGTCCACCTCACCGGTGAGCAGGGCGGCGGTACGGGTTGCGGCGTTGCTGATCGGGCGCATAGTGATTTTTTTGATCTTCGGTGCGCCTCCCCAGTAGTTCTCGTTGGCCTTCATGGAGATGTGGTCTTCCTTGATCCATTCCTCGAAGATGTAAGGGCCGGTGCCCATGGGAGCCTGGTTGAACGCCGTCTCTCCAAGCTTCGTCCTGTACTCCTTCGGAAGAATGCGGAGGGCGACGAGCGACTCAAGGAGAATCGCCGTAGGGGCGTTGGTGACGATTTTCACGGTATGGGGATCGACGACCTGCACTTCCTTGATGGAGGAAGTGAAGTTTTTCAGCAGGGAAGTGCGGCAGACCTCTATGGTGTAGGCTACGTCCTCTGCCGTGAAGGCGGTGCCGTCATGGAACGTGACGCCCTTTCGGAGGTTGAACGTCCATGTGAGGTTGTCGTCGCCGACGGACCATGATTCAGCCAGTGCGGGCGAGGGAATACCCTGGGCATCATTGTTGAGGAGACCGTCATACATATATCGCCCCATGGTGTTGGTGATGGTCTCGTCCTGCTGGGATGGATCCAGGAAGAGCGCGTCCGACGCGAGGCCGATGATGATGCTCTTTTCTGCTGCCGCAGGTGCTGCAAAAACAAGGGCAAGAGCGAGTACTGCAAGAACTGCTGCAAGTCTTCTGTTCATACTGTTTTCCTCCTTTATTTTTTGGTCCTGACCACAGCCTTTCCGGCTGTTTGTCACTGGTAGAGATGACACGCGGCAAACCGTCCCTCGATCTTCCTGAGGACGGGACGTTCCCTGGAGCATACATCCATCCTCCGGGGACAGCGGCTCACAAAAGGGCATCCCGGCGGCAGATCTATGGGGCTGGGCACGTCGCCCTGCAGGGGGTCTCCTGTTCTCTCCCTGTCAAGGGTCGGAGCCGCCGCGAGAAGCGCCCTGGTATACGGGTGGAGAGGCGTATCGAAAATTACATCGCGGTCTCCCTGTTCCACCAGGAAACCGAGATACATGATACCCAGTCTTTCAGTCACATGCCGGACAACGGAAAGGTCATGGGCGATGAAAAGATAGGAGAGGCTGAATTCGTCTTTCAGGTCCATCATCAGGTTCAGCACCTGGGCCTGAATGGAAACGTCGAGTGCCGATACGGGCTCGTCCGCCACGATAAAGGACGGGTTTGTCGACAATGCCCTTGCTATGCCGATCCGCTGCCGCTGCCCCCCGGAGAACTGGTGAGGGTACCGTTCGGCCTGTTCCGGGCGGAATCCCACGATGTCCAGCAGCCGGTACATTTCAGCATGAGCTTCTTCTTTTCCGGCGACAGTCTTATGGAAGAGCATGGGCTCCATTATTATATCCTTTATTCTCTGCCTCGGGTTAAGCGAAGCGTAGGGATCCTGGAAGATCATCTGCATCTTTTTCCGGACGTGCATCATCCGGGTCGGGGAGTAGGCGGAAATATCCTCACCGTCGAAAACAATTGAACCTGAACGCGGCTCGAGGAGTCGGACTATCGTCCTCGCAGTGGTCGATTTGCCGCAGCCTGACTCGCCCACCAGGCTGAAAACCTCTTTCCTCCTGATGGAGAAGGATACGCCGTTAACTGCATGGACGGTTTTCCTCGGTTTTCCGGTTAGGCGGTCGAGGATTCCGTAGGGCTGGGAAAACGTCTGAACTAGATCCCTGACTTCAAGGATGTTCTCAGTGTTCTCCCGCGGATGATTACCGATCATAGTCCGCCGCCTCCTTTCCTGCCGTCTGCGGATTGTGGCATGCGGTCCTTCTGTTTCCTGTCATCCGCCTCATTTCCGGAATTTCCTCCCTGCAGCGGGCAGTGGCGCGGGGGCAGCGGGGTTCAAAGGAACAGCCCCTGGGCAGGTCGAAAAGGCTGGGAACCATTCCGGGGATCTGGGGCAGCCTGGGGAGCCTCGTTCCTGCCATCCTCGGTATGGATTCCAGCAGCCCCATGGTATATGGATGGTACGGGGCGCGGATCAACTCCTTCGTGGGGCCTTCCTCGACAATACGGCCGCAGTACATGACGGCCACCCTGTGGGTCATCTCGGAGACGACGGCAAGGTCATGGGTGATGAGGATAAGGGAGGATCCGAACTTTTTCACAAGGTTCTCCATTAGAGTAAGTATCTGGGCCTGTACGGTCACGTCCAGGGCTGTTGTGGGTTCGTCGGCGATGATGAGCCCGGGGTTCGCGGCGAGGGCGATGGCGATGACGACTCGCTGGCGCATGCCGCCGGAGAATTGGTGGGGATAGTTTTCAAGCCGGTCGGCAGGGTTGGGGATGCCGACCTCGGTAAGAAGCTCCACGGCACGATTCCGTCTTTGAGATGCCGAAAGGGATGTATGGAGTGCCAGCATTTCATCGAGCTGCCGTCCGACGGTCTGGAGGGGGTTGAGCGATGTCATCGGGTCCTGGAAGATCATGGAGATCTCCTTTCCCCGGATGCGGCGCATTTCTTCCGCGCTTTTTTTCAGCAGATCCTCACCCCTGAAAATGACCTCTCCGTCGGCGATCCGACCCGGCGGGTCGATGAGCCCGAGGAGAGAAAAGCCCGTGACGGACTTGCCTCCTCCAGATTCGCCGACGATGCCGAGGATCTCACCCGCCTCAAGGGTGAAGCTGACACCGTCCACGGCCTTCACCGTGCCCCTGAAGAGCTCGAAATATGTCCTGAGGTTCCTTACTTCAAGAAGGAGTTCAGCCATGACCTTCACCTACTTGAGCCTCGGGTTGAACTCATCCCGGAGGAAATCTCCAAGAAGGTTTATCCCGAAGACGAGAAGCATGATGAACATGCCGGGAAAGACCGACGACCACCAGAGCCCGCTGAAAAGAACGTCATATCCGTTTTTGACGAGCAGCCCCAGGGAGGGACGGGTGACCGGAACGCCCACGCCGAGGTAGCTTAGGGTGGCCTCGGTGAGGATGACCGTTCCCACCTGGATAGTGGCTATTACGATCAGGGGGGTGAGTACGTTGGGCAGCACATGGCGGACGATGATGGGGAAGGGAGAGAGCCCGATCAGCCTGGCGGCGTCCACATATTCCTTTTTCTTTTCCACCAGGACCGAGCTCCTAACCGTCCGGGCGTAGAGGACCCATCCCACAATGGTCAGTGCCGCCACCAGTTTTCCGAACCCCCTGCCGAAGGCAGCCATGATGAACAGCGCCACGAGCATTGCAGGGAATGAGAGCTGGATGTCGACAATACGCATAAGGAAACTGTCGAGCCTGCCGCCGAAGTATCCTGCGGTGAGACCGAGCACTGTTCCGAAAATACACGACAGGACGACCACGATCATGCTGATGAACAGGGAGATCCTGCTGCCGTATACGATGGCGCTGAGCATGTCGCGCCCCTGCTCGTCAGTGCCGAGTACGAAGGCTGGGTCTCCGCCTTCCATCCATACCGGGGGCTTGTAGGCGTCCATAAGGTCAAGGGTACCGATGTCGTAGGGGTTCTGGGGAGTGAACAGCGGGCCGAAAACTGCCATTAGCAGAAAGAAGAGGACGACGACGAGTCCGGCCATTGCTCCCGGACTTCGGACGAAATTATGGAAGAATTCACTTTGAAAGAAGCCGTCTTTTTTCGTCATGGAAATCACCTCAGGTCGATGCGGGGGTCAATCAGCGTGTAGACTATGTCCACGATGAAGTTGATGAAAACGAACATTGCCGCGACGATCATGAGGTAGGCCACGATGACCGGCCTGTCCGACGTATTGATGGAGTCAACGAGGAGCTTGCCCATGCCCGGCCACGCAAAAATCGTCTCCGTGACCGTGGCGAAGGCGATGAGGCTGCCGATCTGCATGCCGAATACGGTGACGACCGGAACGAGGGCATTCTTCAGCGCGTGTCCGAAGAGCAGGGATTTCCACGAGACGCCCTTGGCCCGTGCGAACTTGATAAAGTCCTGGCGAAGGACCTCCATGATCTGTGCGCGGATGAGGCGGATGAGCATGGCCAGAGTTCCGAGCGCAAGGGTGACTGCAGGAAGAATGAGGTGACGGAAACCGTCCCTTGTAAGGAATGCGAATGGTATGCCGAAAAGGGTGTCCGTAGTTCCTCTTCCGGAGGACGGGAGCAGCCCCTTTTCCACGGCGAAATAGAAAATCATGAGGATGCCGACCCAGAAGGAGGGCAGGGAGATCCCCAGGAGGGAGCCTCCCATGATGGCCCTGCTGATGGGGTTGTTGGGCCAGGCCCCCGCGAATACTCCGCAGGGAAGGGCCACCGCCACCGAGATAAGGACCGAGAGAAAAACAAGCTCCAGTGTTGCGGGCATGCGCTCGACGATGAGGGTGAGTGCAGGGCGCTTGAAGATGTACGAAATCCCAAGGTCACCCTTCAGAAGATTAAAGAGGAATACCTTGTACTGGACCCACAGCGGCTGGTCAAGCCCGAGTGCGATCCGTGCCTCGGCGATTTGCGCGTCTGTTGCGTTGGGCGGAACGATCATGAGCACGGGGTCACCTGTAAAGCTCATGACGCAGAATACTATGACCGAGACCACGAAAAGCACGACAGCCGTCTGGAAAAAACGCTTGACGAGATATTTGAGCATTGGCATGTCTCCATTTCCACTGATTCTTCCGGCGGGAAGTTCCCCAGCAGTCATGGCCCGTGGGCGCCGGCAGAGAAATATTATATCATTTCACTCTTGTCCAAAATAGGTTTTTAGGAACATTAAAAAGCCCCCAAGGTCTTTGAGATATCATTGGTTTGCCTACGCAACAAGACCTCAAATCCGCAAGGGGGCAAACCACATGGTAAACGTTTCAAGTCTGTTTGGTCAAATTGTTTCGGAGCTTTTCACAGCAGTGAACTTTGACAA
>JAAYJB010000158.1 GCA_012523155.1 Synergistaceae bacterium
GCGACCCGCATAATGATGATCCCCATGCGGTCGTCACCCAGGCCGTGCTTCTGCCTGTAGGCTATGGCCACCGGGAAAAAAGTACGGGCGTAAATTTTCTTAATGTCCTGTTCCACGAGGGCTGCCCGTTCCTCCAGGGGGGAATCCCCGCCGTTGAACTCGAATGTGGAAAGATACTTCCCGGCGAATGAATATTTCAGTGAGTCCTCGAGGACACTGCTGCTCCTGACAACGATAGGGTCGGTCACCTTTTCAAGAAAGGACCTCACAGCTGCGGACACTTCCGTGGGCAGTTTCGCCTGGACAAAGGCATATTCTATGACCTCGGGATCCTCTTTCTTCAATTCTTCCAGGTCGGGAATCTGGTTCAGCACGTAGTCAAAAGAATCCGTGGCGATAAACAGGGAGGGGGGAAAGATAACCTTTTTCAGCGTCTCAACGTCGCTGTCCCTAATTTTCGCCATGGCAAAAAGAAGGGAACGTCCCTTACCCCCGATGCTTCCGGTTCCAACGATGAGGTGGGCAAAATCCGGATCGTCCAGGGGATCCCACCGGAAATATCTTTCGGTCACGCTTCCCGCTTCTCCGCAGGCAGGATTCTGCTTCCCGGAAAGCTGGTCTTCTAAAAGATTGTCGTCGATCCTTGCCATGTCATCTCTCCTCGATGCGTTTCTCCACAGGAGGAATCCCCGTGCGTCCCATCGCGTTCCTTTTCCGTCCATCCGTCTCTCGGGTCGATACTCTGAAGTGCATGTACTATATTGTACTTTATTCTGGGGTTATTCGCACCAAGTCCTGCGAGGAGGTCTTTGGCCCTGGCCCGCTCGGTCTCCTTCGAAAAGGGGCAGGTATAGGGCAGAACGGGAAGGGAGAGATGACGGACTGCCTTTTCGATGGATCGCTCTTCGGCAAAAATCAGCGGGCGTATTACAGTCATGTCCGTGCGGCTCTGCCAGTATTTCGGCTGAAACGATCTGAACCGGCCGGCATGGAAGAGGTTCATCAGGGCTGTCTCCACGGCGTCATCGAGGTTGTGTCCAAGGGCCAGGACCGAGCATCCCCGCTCCCTGGCCTCGGAGTTCAGTATCCCCCGGCGTATGTTGGCGCACAGGCTGCACGGGGATCGTTCCTTCCGCACCTCGATTATGCCGAGAATGGGGTGCAGCCTGACGGAAAAGGGGATGTCCAGTGCGGCGCAAAACTGTTCAAGCGGTGCTGTATCCGTTTCTCCTCCTGTTATGTCCACACAGCAGGCCTCGAGGGAAAAGGGCACGGGGCTCCTTCTCCTGAGACCCGCCAGTGCGAGCGCAAGCAGCAGACTGTCTTTTCCGCCCGAAAGGCCTATAAGGATCCTGTCATTGGGCGAGATCATCCTGAAACGGCCGATGGCGAGCCCTATTTTTTTTCTGAGGGAAAAAGGGATTTCCGGAATCCTCCGATCACTCATGGTATGTTCCTCCTCGTGCTCTGTAACGGGGTATGATAGAATGGTTCTCAGGTCCTATTTCCCCGGAGAGGCTGTGCCCGAAGCATATAATCAAACATTTTTACTATAGCATAAACAGCGGCCGGGGCGGTACGGCAGCTTCTTCTTCAGAGTTTCCCGGAGGTGAAGAGATGGAGCAGATCAGTGTCCTCATCGCAGACAGCCAGAGGTTGTTCCGCGACGGCATACGAAAGATCCTGGAGACTGAATCGGATATGATCGTGGCGGGGGAGGCCGGTGACGGTGAAGAGGCTATCGCCCTCCTGAACGAAAAAGGGCCGGACGTTCTTCTTTTTGATGTATCCATGCCGCGGGCAGAGGGTATTCAATTCATTCGGGATCTGGGAAACTGCCCCTCCAAAACCAGGTACGTCGCGGTCAGCTCCCTCGAACACGATGAGTGTTTCCCGGCACTTTCAGCTTCCGGAGTACTCGGTTTCGTACTCAA
>JAAYJB010000159.1 GCA_012523155.1 Synergistaceae bacterium
ACCCAGCCTCTGAAGCGGGAGGTCAGAACGACGAACCCCTGAGACTTTAAAAGGGCACGTAGGTCAAGAACGGAGAACGTATTCTGCAGCTCCTGCGGGGTTTTCACATCCTCGCCCCGGAGCACCCTCAGGTATCTTCGGGAAGCCGTGACCTGTTGCGGGGAAGTGGGTGTCCCTTGACAGCTGGTTCGGCCAGAGAGACTCGAACGGGTCGCTGCCCGATCCACTTCCAGAGGCTTGATTTCAGGTGTGTATCATCGCTGTGTACTGCCCTGGTTCTCCATTGCCCTTCTTGCCGGGGAAACAGCACAAAACAGTACCGGGGAGTCGTCCCCGGTACTTTGGAAGGTTTTATTTTTCGCTATTGGGTAGGATTTCAAAAGGAAAATTGAAGAAAGGAGATTGAATCTAGCCCAAGAATAATGCACCAGGAGTTGGTAAATTGATCTTTTATACGGTAGTATTAAAAGAGAAAATACACTCAAGTGGCTTTGTCTGAATGTTGGATTTTGCTTCCTGTGGTGCAAAAAAGAGGGAGGGAGGAGTTTGTTTTGCAAACTTATTTGCCGCTTTTGGAAAAAGAAATAATTGACCTTTCCTCTGCTCCGTGGACAATGCACGAATTTTTCGCCGGAAGCGGTCTGGTAGCCTACGGACTTAAAGGGATGTTTACTCCTGTATGGGCAAACGACATTAGTCCCCAAAAAGCGAGCGTCTACGAGGCTAACTTTGAGTCGGAACATTTTTCACTTAAAGATATAAAAAGTGTACGTGGCACTGATTTGCCCTATGCTCATTTATCATGGGCGAGTTTTCCTTGTCAGGATTTATCTTTGGCCGGAACAATCTGCGGAATTGAAGCCTGCAGAAGTGGGTTGGTCTGGGAATGGCTTCGAGTCTTGGATGAAATGCCCTTGAAGCCCCGCATATTGTTAGTGGAAAATGTTTCAGGTCTTTTATCCGCCGACAAAGGCAATAACTACAAAAAACTACATTCTGCATTGACAGGAAGAGGTTTCGTTTGTGGAGCCATCATTTTGGATGCTTCTCATTTTGTACCTCAGTCAAGGCCAAGAGTTTTCATCATCGCAGTGGAACGGGGATATTGCATCCCGAAACAACTTGTAGGCTCCGGTCCTTGTTGGTTGCACAACAAGGCCGCTATCGACCTAGGAAAGTCTCTACCCGATTGGATATGGTGGCATACAGATGTTCTTCCGAAACGTCTCTCCAGAATAGAAGATATTATTGATACTGATATTCCCTTTGACAAAGACGATGTGCTTCGTTTGATTCCCATGCGACATCGGGAGATATTGGAAAAACACGAAACGATTTACGCGACAGGATATCGGCGTACAAGGCAGGGACAACAACAGCTTGAGCTTCGTTTCGACGGCATCGCAGGGTGCTTAAGAACACCGGAGGGAGGGAGCAGCAAACAGTTTTTAGTCGTAAAAAAAGAAGGCGAAATCCATGCTCGGCTACTCTCCGTGCGAGAAACAGCTCGATTGATGGGTGCCCCAGACAGTTTTCGCCTCCCAGGAAGTACTAACGACGGATACAAAGCAATGGGTGATGCCGTGGCACTTCCTGTCGCTCGTTTTTTAGGGGAGAAGTTTTTGGTAAGGATAGCGGAGGCGGTTTATGATGAGCGAGGCTGAAAAAAGACTAAAAACCTTTCAGATTGAAAATAACATTGTTACAAAGGGACCGCTTTCTCTTGTGGTACAGTTCACGCGTATGGTAAGAGACAAGGTTTTTCCTTTAAATTCAGACGATTACCGGACCGGCAGTCAAGGACAAGTTGCCGGACTAGGAGGAAGTAACCTCAAAAAAATATTGAAAGAGCAGGGCATTTCACAAATGCTCGCGTCAGAAGGAGGCCGTACAAGTCGAGGTAGTATGGGCCTCATGATAAAATACGTGGAATTTCTGAACGCATGGGACTCTGAAGAACCTGTCAATTTTACCGTAGTAGAAAAATTCTGGGCTGATCAGGTTCTCGAGTATTTCAGAAACCAACCCTTCATTTTGACGGCTGACGCTTCGAAAACAATTGGAGCCAATTTCGACGACCTTTTCGGTCAAGCAAGAAAGAGACAGTCTCAAAATCCGGGGACACAATACCTCGGCATCATATTGCAACACCTTGTTGCAGCTAAGCTTTCTCTTATTTTGCCAGAAAGCTCAATAAAAGTACACGGCGCTTCTGTGGCAGACTCCTCAACTGAACGAAACGGTGATTTTACAGTAAAAAACACCATTATCCACTGCACGACTGCTCCGGGAGCTCCCCTTATCGAAAAGTGCGGAAACAACATACGTAGTGGCTTCCACCCTGTAATTGTGACCATCTTCGACCGAGTCCGGACTGCTTTGGATTTGGCATCAGATGCAGGTCTTGGAGGGCGCATCGAAGTATGGGATGTACAGCAATTCTTGTCAACCAATATATACGAACACAGCTTTTTCGACGAAACAAACCTGAACGAGGCTATATCAAAAATCGTAGCCAAGTACAATTATATTGTTTCCTCTACAGAGACCGATCCTAGCCTCCGCATCGATTTTGAGAGGTGAAAGGTTTTGAGCGACATATTTGGAAAAGATGAGCGCTCGGAGATAATGAGAAAAGTGAGATCAAAAGGAAATCGCTCAACGGAACTTCGGATTATGAAACTTTTCAAAAACAATGAGATTAAGGGATGGCGGCGCAATTACGATATTGTAGGACACCCTGATTTCGTATTTCTAAAGAAAAAAGTGGCCATCTTCGTTGACGGATGTTTTTGGCATGGCCATAATTGCCGTAATATCCTAGATTCCCGCCCACTCATAACGAGCCTGGAGGCGGAACACCCAGCGCGACATAGATTTGTTTCTGTTTCTCCAAAACTTCGCCGACAAGCAGTCTTTGCCCCGGATGCTCAAAGCATTCGATCACATCAAGTTTATCCAGAAGTCCCTGAAGGGTGTAGTCCCTGAACAGGCCCGT
>JAAYJB010000160.1 GCA_012523155.1 Synergistaceae bacterium
CTGTGCATCCTGCTCATCCAGTTTTTCTCGGCGGTACGATGGTTCGGATGGGCGTGGTGCACCATCCGGGTGGGCGAAGTGATCGCAGAGCTGATCATCCTGTCGCCGAGGGTGGAACCGGAAAGCATCGACGCAAGCCTCGTCCGCACGGTAAGCAGGCTCGTCTGCATCACCGCGGCCTCGTGGATCCTTCTTTACGGGCTCTCCCAGCTCGGACTGTCCGTTTTCCATCTCCTCACCGGGCTCGGGGTCGTGGGACTGGCAATCTCCCTGGCCGCCAAGCCTACGGTAGAGAACATCATCGGCGGGCTGACCCTCTTCGCGGACCGGTCGGTGAAAGTTGGTGAATTCTGCCGTTTCGGCTCCACGTCCGGCACAGTGCTGCATATCGGGCTCCGGTCAACGAAGATCGAGGCCCTTGACCAGACGGTGATCTCCATCCCCAACGCGGAGTTCTCCCAGATGCAGATCGTAAACGTCACCCGGAGAAACCGCTCCCTGATGCAGCAGACTCTCAACCTCAGGTACGAGACCACCCGGGACCAGCTCCGGTGGATCCTCACATCCATTCGGGACGTGCTTCAAGCTCATCCAAAGGTTTCCGTCGACCCGGCGCCCTTAGCACGGTTCGAGTCATATGGTGCTTCATCCCTGGACATCCTGGTATTCGCCTATATCAGTACGAAAAAATGGGCTGAATTCCTTGCCGTCCAGGAGGATATCCTCTTCCGTATAGGGGATATAGTGGAAAAATCGGGCTCCGGTTTTGCTTTCCCGTCCACCACGGCATACATTGCCCGGGACAGCGGGCTCGACAGTGAGAAGGCCTCCCTCGCTGCGGAAGAAGTGCGGCAATGGATCGGGAGCGGCCGGGTCCCTTTTCCCGACACCCCCATTGAGCACGTCGCCGGGGTTCCCGGCGACGTGGAATATCCGGGGAGATCCTGAAGATACAAAAAAGCATCCCGGAAATCCGGGATGCTTTTTGCACTGCTTCGCAAGGACCTTTGGATCACGCCGTGCCTATCATCTTTTCCGGAAGCCAGAGGATGATCTCCGGGAAGATGGAGCAGAGCACCAGCACCACCATGATGATCAGGATAAAGGGGATGACTCCCCGTATAATATCCCCGATAGTCACGCCCAACTCCTTAGGTGCCGTCCCCTTCAGGACGAAGATGGACATGGCCATGGGCGGCGTTTGGAAGGCCATCTGCATGTTGATGCAGATCATCATACCCGCCCAGAGAGGGTTGAAGCCCAGAGCCGTCAGTATGGGCGAGAAGATGGGAACTACGATAAACACGATGCCAATCCACTCGATGAACATGCCCAGCATAAAGACGATGGCCATGATCACGAAGAAGGACATCCATTTCCCTCCCGGCACCGAGAGGATGAACTCCGCCACCACGTCTCCTGCCCCCGCGTTCATGAAGATGCCCACGTAGGCGTAGCACATGGCGGCGATCATCACCACGAAGGCACTCACCTTCATGGTTTCCAGGGAGGCCCGCTTCATGAGACCCCAGCTGAATTTTCTGTAGACCATGGCGAGGAGGATGGACGCAAAGCACCCGACAGCTGCCGCCTCGGTGGGAGGTGCGATACCGGCGAAAATCGTACCAAGCACGGCAGCGATCAACAGGATCGGCGGTACCAGTGATTTGAGAAGACGGAAAAGCTTCGCCAAATCGAAGGGTGTGATCTGGTCCTCGGGGATGGCAGGGCCGAGAGCCGGGTTCATGCGGCAGCGGATGACGACGTACAACATGTAAAAGGCAGAAAGCAGCAGGCCGGGAAAGACGGCCCCCATGAACATCTGCCCAACCGAGAGCCCTGCCTGGGGTGCGTAGACTACGAGCATGATGCTCGGCGGGATAAGGATGCCGAGAGTACCCGCAGCAACGATGGACCCTGCTGCCAGGGACTTGTCGTACCCCCTGGTTATCATGGGGGCAAGGGCGATGAGAGTCAGGATCGTCACGGACGCCGCGATGACACCGAGGCACGCGGCGAGGATCGTGCCGAACAGTATTGTCACCACCGCAAGTCCGCCCCGAAGCCTTCCCATGGCCTCGTAGAGGCTCTGGTAGAGGTCCTTCGTTACCCCTGAGTGCTGCAGGATGACGCCCATGAATGTGAACAGGGGAACCGCAAGATAGGGGTAGTTCAGCGACAGGTCATAGAACCGGCTGTAGAGGATATGAAATGTGGTGGTGGGGCCAAAAACGGCGAGGCCGGTGAAAAAAGCCACGCTCCCGATGACGAAAGCGATAGGGAATCCCGTCATCACAAGAACGAAGACTCCTCCCAGCATAATGGCAGTGACAGCTTCAGCACTGAGTTCAATCAAGAGTCTCACCCCTCACCATGAAATAAACATCCCGCACAAAATTTGCAGCCGCCTGAAGGATCAAAAGGAAAAGACCCACTGCAAACACTGTCCGGTAGGGCCATGCCGGAGGATACCAGAAGCTGTTGAAGAACACTTCCTTGATCGTCACTGCACGAACGGCCCACGTAAAGGCGAGCTTGAACATGACCAGCATGAGGGGAAAGAAAAGGAACAGGGTGCAGATCACGTTCATGAATGCCTTCAGCCTTGGGGAGAGCATGTTATAGAACATGTCCACCCTCGTGTGGGCCTCGTGAAGATAGTCATAGGAGGCACCCAGCAGGTACAGGGTGCCTCCGGCCATGCACAGAACGTCATAGGCCCATTCGGTGGGAGCGTTGAAAAAATGGCGTGAGACAGCCTCGTAGGTTCCCGCAAACACAAGGACCAGGGCAAACCACTTCGCCACCCAGCCGGATGCTTCGCTGACGGTATCGATGAATTTCAATATTTTCCTTAAGGACGACATATGCCCCTTCTCCTTGTGAAATACCGCGGGGACGCGGCTATTTCATCGTTTCGTAGGCTTCGCCGAAGGCCTTCATCGAGTTGTAGATCTCTCCGAAGATCGGGGGTTCCTTGGCAACTTTCTCCGCGTAAAACTTGTCGGCTTCAGCTGCAAGAGCCGCATTGACCTCGGCGGGGACCTTCAGTACCTGGTTGCCGGCCTTCTTGAACTTTTCCAGGGCAACGATGGACTCATAGACGAGGTACTCGTGCTGGGCCTGGGCGAAGCGGTCAACAAAGGTCTGGACGAGAAGCTGCAGGTCTTTCGGCAGGGCGTTCCAGGCATCCTTGTTCACGAAGAACACCTGGGGATCGCTCGGGGCGCGGACAGGGGAAAGATAGACGTAGTCCGCCACCTCGTTGAAGTGCATGTTCCAGTTTGAAGCGAGGGTAGAATACTCGAAGGCATCGATGGTGCCGCGCTTCATAGCCTCGTAGAGTTCGCCGCCGGGGATGATGACCGTGGCCATGCCCATCCTCTTGAGGATCTCTCCGGCATCGCCCATGCAGCGGGCCTTGATGGTCTTCAGGTCTTCAACAGTCTCGATCTTCTTCTTGGAATGGAAGAAAACCTCTTCAGGAAGGGGTGAGAGAGCGCCGGGGAAGGTCATCACATTATAGCCTTCCATCATCTTGTTCATCAGGTCCGCACCGCCGCCGTAGTTGAACCACGTGCGGAGCGCTTCGCCTGCGAGAGCGCCCGGGCGGGAGCTGATCAGGCCTGCCGCCGACCACTTGTCAAGGTTGTACATGGGGCAGGTGTAGCAGAGCTGCAGCACGTTCTCGTGGACAGCGTCGACCTCCTTGTAGGCGGGAACGATGGATCCGCCTACAAAGGGTTTGATCTCCAGGCGGCCGCCCGAAGCTTCTGTAATAGCCTTGCAGAGCAAATCATGATAAATCTGGGAAGGATCGGAAGCGGGACCGTGTCCGGAGGATTTCCAGACGATCTTCTTCGGGGCGTCGGCACCCTCGACCACTGCGGGCATAAATGCCCCTACGACAAGAACGGAAACCAGGAGCGCAAACAACACTTTTCTCAGAGTCCACATACTTGTAACCTCCTTTATATTGGTGTCTCTCCAGGCCGGGGACTGATCATTTCCCCGGCCCTGCTGCGCCGGACTGTGCGGAAGGCTGCCCGAAAAACAGGGAACTGCCTGTCACATTGCGGAAAAAATTGGGGCATGAAAGGCTCAGCCGTTCCATTGCGTCGTTTCCAGTACAGTGGGATACTCCCACGAAATGAATATCACTATTCTGAAGGTATTCAAAAGATTTTTCAAGTCCGCTTCCCCGGACCTCCACGAGATGGGAACCGCCGAGTACCGCGAAAACAGGCCTTCTGAGCCTCTCCCTGACGGCATCGAGCATGGTTCGCATTCCCGGGTGAGAGCAGCCCAGGAGTACGGCCAGCCCCTCACCGGTCTCCACGGCAAGGAGCACCTCGTCGTCGAAGGAATCCTGAACGAACTCCCCGTCCCTCAGCAGGAAAAACCTGGGATTGATTTTTTCTTCCGGATGGATCCGGGGAAAATTCGTGAGAAGAAACACCCCGGGAAGAATTTCCCTGAGAGGGACAGACAGGGTGGAGTGACTGATCCTCTCCCCGGAGAGGAAGGATTCGTCAAAGTCGTTGCCGAGATAATCGTACGCACCGTTCCTGAAAGCATACTTGGGGGTAAAGAACCCCTCGCCGGTCCAGAGGGTGAAGTCCCGGGCGATCCCGCAAAGTGAGCGGAATCCGCCCGAGTGATCGTAGTGACCGTGACTCAGCACCACGTGCTCAAGATCAGAAAGGTCTATGTTCATCTTCGCGGCATTTGAGAGAAAAGCGCCGGACTGCCCGGAATCGAAAAGGACCTTGTGCCCGTCCTTCTCGATAAAAAACGATATGCCGTGCTCGCTTTTCAGTCCGTGGTGCTCCCCGGGAGAATTTTCTATCAGCGTGGTGATGCGCAGCATGTACATCCCTCCCCTGAAAGTCGGTTCAGCGGGTCATGGAGTCCCTGATGTCCGAGAGAGCGTTCGACAGGTGACGCATCATCTCCCCTTCGGCACGCTCCGGGTCCCTGTCCCTTATGGCGTCAAGGATGGCACCATGTTCACGAATGGTCTTTTTGATCCGGCCGGGGATGTGGAGGCTGGTGATCCATCCCTCCGACAGGGATCTTGTCATGGTTTTCATAAGGAAATAAAGAGTCCTGTTGTTTGTCGACCGTGCAATGAGGCGATGAAAATCGCCGTCAGCCTTGACCAGGGCTGCCATATCTTCTTTTCCGGCATTCTCTTCAAACAGTTGGCAGGCCTTCTCCATGGCTTTCAGCGAATCCTGGTCGGCCTTTGAAGCGGAATACCACGCCGCTTTCGGCTCGATGATCATGCGGACCTCGAAATGATCGAAGATGGAAGCCCGGTTATCCCTGATCCATTCCGCAAATGAGTTCCCCTCAGGGGGTTCTGCGACAAAGATCCCCTTTCCGTGAAGGACTGAGACCCTGCCCCGCACTTCAAGGATGCGGACCGCCTCCCTGACGGAGGAACGGCTTACCTGCAGTTCCTTCCCCAGTTCATTTTCTGAAAGGAACCTGTCGCCCGGTACATAATTCCCCTGGGCGATCATGGTTTCAATAGCCTCAACCGCCTGTTCCGATAACCGCGTCTTCCGTATGGGGTCCATTGCGTCCTCCCGCTGCGGGAGAAAATTTGAAGATATCTGCTCATCAGACAAGTTAAATTGTACGTTTCAGTTTCGGAAGTGTCAAGAAAATTTTTGCCGATCCCGTGCCGTTCATTGAAAAGGCTGTCATAAATCAGCAGGAGAGCAGACAAAACGGTACCCGGCACCGTGGGCTGTCTGCAGAAAAAAAGGCCGGGAAGGGTCATCCTCTATTTTCTGGCGAAGCCGTACCACGTGCTGGTCTACGGTCCTGGTGGTCACCTCGCAGTCGATCCCCCAGATCTCCTCCAGAAGGACTTCCCTGGATACGACCTTC
>JAAYJB010000161.1 GCA_012523155.1 Synergistaceae bacterium
CGAAAAAGGAGGCTTTCGAAACCTTCATTCCCTACTGGGAGATGGAAAACGGAAAAGTGACAAAAGTGAGCCTTCTGGCGGTGGAACTGGGTTTCGGGATGCCCCGAAGCCGCAGCGGGTGGCCTGCACCGGCAAAGGATTCGTCCATACTGGAACAGCTGGCGGAGCTTTCCGAACCGTTCGGCACAAAACTCAAGATTCACGGCAACCGGGCGGAAATTATCCTTCCATAGAAGCGAATTGTAAGGGGGTGTATTCTTTCAGAAAATATGAAGAGGAACGTGGAACGTTTGAAGAACAGCCTTTCATTTCAGAAGGCAACTGTTGATGTAAATTCGTTGCAGGAAAAATAAAAAGGAGGATACTCATGAAAAAAATTTGCAGGTTTTCAGCGATACTTCTTGCAGTCCTTGCAGTCCTTGCAGTTTTTGCCCTTTTTACCCCTGCGTCTGCCGCAGACCGAATGCTCCGACTGAGTACTCTGGCTCCTCTGACGACCATCGACCCCCATGCTACTGTGAATATACAGGACAGGATGGTCATTTATCAGGTCTATGAACCCCTTTACCGTCAGAACGAAGCGACAGGCGAATATGAACCACGGGTGGCGGAGAGCTATACAATCAGCGAAGATAAGCTTTCCTACATATTTAAAATCCGTAAGGGAGTGAAGTTTCATAACGGGGAGGACCTCAAGGCATCCGATGTTGTCTTTTCACTGAAAAGAGCCATGGCAAGCCCCAAGGTCAGAAGCTACCTGGCGAGCGTCACAGATGTTACGGCCCCTGACGATTATACTGTTGTGGTCACGCAGAAACAGCCTAATTCAGCATTCATAAATACCCAGACGAATATCATGATCATAAGCCGGAAGGAAGTGGAGAAGCAGGGCAAAGAATTTGGTTCGAAACTTGCTCTTGCCGGAACGGGCCCTTACTTTTTTACCCACCTGCAGCATGATGTCGAGTGGACGTGTGAAGCTTTTGCAGACTATTACAGGGGACAGGCTCCAATCAAAAAAGTTCACTACGCCCCCATCACAGAAGCTTCCGCAGGGCTGATCGCCTTCGAATCCGGTGAACTCGACTGGTATATAGCTCCTATCGCCAACTGGAATGCCCTCACCTCAAATCCGAATTTCAAAACGCAGCTTGTACCGGCGAATCATACTTCTTTCCTGGCAATCAACTATCTTCGTCCCCCCCTTGACGACGACAACATCAGGAAAGCCATAGCCTACGCTATCGATAAGGAAGCGATGAACATCGCCTGTTATGACGGGCATGCGGTTATTGCGGATTTCATGATCCAGCCCCAGAATACCGGGGCGCCTGCGAAGGGTGTCGTTTACAACTATGATCCTGAAAAGGCAAAAGAATACGTGAAGAAATCGGCTTACCCGAACGGTACCCATGTAGGCACCATTAATTGTTCAGCCGGCGGTTATTTCGAAAAAATGGCCCAGGTGCTCCAGAGCAACCTCCTTGATATCGGATTGACTTGTGATATCAACCGCCTGGATTCGGCGACCAATATGGAGATGTCCCGCTCTCAGCGCTATGACATGATCACCACAGGTTTCTCGCCCACCGGAGATTATGAAGGATGGAGGATGTATTCCTATACCAAGATGGTCGGATCCTACTACGTAAAGTATGAAGGTGAAAAGTTTGACTACAAGACAATGGATGCGCTCTGGGACGCCGGTATAGCAACATTCGACCTGGCAGAGCGGCAGAAAATTTACAGCCAGCTCTCGGACTGGCTGGCGAACACTGCTACCCAGATTCCCATTTTCCACAAAGTGCAGCCGTATGTATGGACTCCTGACCTGAATATCCCGGTTAATTACCCCAATTATCCGCAGATCTGCGAGTGGTCATGGGCAAAATAAGCTGTACCGGGCCAGTTTGAGCATCACTCCCGGCTGTGCCGGATGACGGAAGCAGAAAAAATTTTTCCGTCATCCGGCCGGCAGAGGGGCAAAATCGATCATGAAAGCTGGTCACAGAAATACATCGCATGAATTCCAGCTTCATGTCACTTCAAAACTTTTGATCGGGAACTGGAATTTTTTGCAAAAGGAGTGTATGAACGTGCATCGGTTCATTTTTAAACGCCTGTTAATGATGATTCCAATTGTAATCGGAGTCTCCTTTCTCATCTTTGTCATCATTGACATGATCCCGGGAGACCCTGGCTCAAATCTCCTGGGGGCGGGGGCCCGTCAGGAAGATATTGATATGCTGAATGAAGAACTGGGCTATAA
>JAAYJB010000162.1 GCA_012523155.1 Synergistaceae bacterium
CTGCCTTTATTGTGCAGGAACTGAAAAAAATGGGAGTCGGGGATATACGGGAAAAAATTGGAGGATGGGGAGTGGCCGCCGTCATCAAGGGGAGCCTTCCCGGAAAAGTGCTCGCCATACGGGCGGACTGCGACGCTCTCCCAATCAAGGAAGAGACGGGCCTTCCCTTTGCATCGAAAAGCGGGCTGATGCATGCGTGCGGGCACGACGCCCACACAGCCATGGCCCTTGGGGCTGCACAGCTTCTCCTCTCAAACAGGGACAAGCTTGCCGGAACAGTAAAATTCATCTTTCAGCCGGCCGAGGAAAACGTTCAGGGTGCAAAGGCAATGATCGACGACGGCGTCATGGAGAACCCGACCGTGGACGCGGTCATAGGGCTCCACACGGGATGCCTGTGGAAGGAGATCGGCCCGGGGGAGATAGGAGTGCGTTTCGGCTCTCTCATGGCGGCGGTGGACCGCTTTATCATTACATTCAAAGGCAAGGGCGGACACGGCGCCACACCGCACCTCACAGTGGACCCCGTCACCATGACGTCCACCGCGGTTCTTGAGCTCCAGACCATTCTCAGCAGGGAACTATCACCCCTTGACCCCGCAGTGCTCACAATCGGCAGAATCGAAGGGGGCAGGGCATTCAACATCATCGCCGAGAGCTGCACCATAGAAGGGACCGTCCGTACTCTCAGCCCCGGGACGCGGGCATTCGTGGAGGAGCGGATCCGCGCCATCGCGTCCAGGGTCGCAGAGGGAATGCGGGGCGAGGCGGAAGTGAAGTACGAGTCCGGCCCTCCCGCACTGATCAACGACAGGGATTTCACGAAGAAATTCCAGGAATTCGCGGCGGAACTCGCCGGAGCGGAAAAAGTCAAAGAAATCTCGGAGCCCACCATGGGAGGGGAGGATGTGGCATTCTTCCTGGAGAAGGTT
Source organism: Synergistaceae bacterium (assembly GCA_012523155.1). Classification (GTDB taxonomy): domain Bacteria; phylum Synergistota; class Synergistia; order Synergistales; family Aminobacteriaceae; genus Aminivibrio. The sequence continues at coordinate 933 of JAAYJB010000162.1, forward strand.
CCCGGAACATTCTTCGTCCACGGAAGCTGCAATCCCGATAAAGGGCAGGTATACCCTCACCATAATCCGAAGTTTGACATCGACGAGGATACCCTCCCCCTGGGAAGTGCTCTTTTCGCGGGATTTGCACTCAACTGGCAGAAATAGGGAGATAAAAGAGAATAAAGAGAAAGCCCCCGAAATCGTTCTTTCGGGGGCTTTTTGGTATGCTATAATAGTGAATAACTTATCATATTTAGAGGTGATTCCATGTCCAGAATCATGATCGCACCCGGGAAATATGTCCAGGGGTACGGAGAGCTGAAGAAACTGAAGGATCATATCGGCGGCTTCGGAAATAAAGTTCTTGTCCTCATCAGCAGGGGAGGGCTTTCCCGTCTTGAGGATACCATCAGGAAGAGTTTCAGCGGCAGCGGTTCCGAACCGGTCTTCGATGTTTTCGGAGGGGAATGTTCCAGGGAAGAAATAGAACGGATCCGAAAGGTCTGCAGTGAAAAGGACTGCGATGTGATAGCCGGGATCGGCGGAGGCAAAATCCTTGATACAGCAAAAGCTGTTGCCTTCTATGAAAAGAAGCCCGTTGTGATCGTACCGACCATTGCATCCACCGATGCTCCCTGCAGCGCCCTGTCGGTCATCTACACCGGGGAAGGGGTATTCAGCGAATACCTCGTTCTTCCGAAAAATCCGGACATAGTGCTGATGGATACGGAAGTCGTGGTCAACGCACCTTCCCGTCTTCTTGTTTCGGGAATGGGTGACGCCCTGGCCACTTATTTCGAGGCCCGCGCCTGCATCGCAGCAGACAAGACGAACATGCCGGGGGGGAATGCCACGAAAGCTGCGTTCGCTCTTGCAGAACTCTGCTGGAACACCCTCCTGGAGGACGGACTCAAGGCTGTGCTCGCAGTAGAAGCCAGGGCCTGTACAAAGGCAGTGGAGAACGTGGTTGAAGCGAATACATACCTCAGCGGGCTCGGTTTTGAAAGCGGCGGCCTTGCTGCAGCCCATGCGATCCACAACGGCTTCACTGTGCTCGGGGAGTGCCATGAGCTCTACCACGGCGAAAAAGTGGCCTTCGGAACGCTGGTTCAGCTTGTCCTCGAGAACGCTCCCGAAGAAGAACTTGAAGAAGTCATGGGATTCTGCGCATCAGTGGGACTTCCGGTGAC
>JAAYJB010000163.1 GCA_012523155.1 Synergistaceae bacterium
AAGGGATACGGCTTCGGTGTGGACGGCGCCTTCGCCGAGTTTGTCAGCGTACCGGAAAGGATCCTCCACGCCGTCCCCGACTCCGTCACCCTTAAGGACGCCTCCTGCACCGAGCCCGTCTGCGTGGCCTACAATGTGGTCATCGCAAAAGCGGGCGTCAAGGCGGGCGACTGCGTGGCCGTCCTCGGCCCCGGCCCTATCGGCATCCTGTGCGTCCACATGGCCAAAACAGCGGGCGCCGGCCACATAGTGGTCTTCGGCGCACCAGGCGACGAAAAACGCCTCGAAATCGCCCAGGAATACGGTGCCACTGAAACCTATGTCCTGGACGGAACGACCGATCCCAAAACGGCGGCGGCAAAGTTCAACGAAGGCTACGGCTTCGACAAAGTGATCGACGCCGCAGGCCCCGCCGCAACCCTCAAGATATCCATGGACATCGTCATGCCCGGCGGGATCATCAACAAGGTCGCCTGGGGCCCGAAACCGGTGGACATGAGCCTCGATCCTCTGCTCTCCAAGGGTGTCACCCTCCAGGGCTCCTTCAGCCACACCTGGGACATCTGGGAAAAAGTCCTCGTCATGATGGGCAAGGGGCAGATGCCCCTGGACGCCCTCATCACCCATGAACTTCCCCTCGAGCAGTGGCATGAGGGCTTCGAACTCATCGAAAGCAGGAAAGGCCTCAAGGTCGTATTGAAGCCCTGACATCCAAGGAAACGCAATGCACGAATCGGGCCGGGGAAATAGTCCCCGGCCCGATTCCTATATAAAACCCGTTCTTCCCCATCCGTCAGGATCTTAATTCCCGGCGTTCATTCCGAAAAAAAAGCGAGATTCCGCCGGGGATCCGGAAAATCAGGAATGAAGGAACGGATTGACGATCCGTACTCCCCGGACTGTCTGCCCGTCGTTCAGATCTTCAGAAAAAATCAGTGCGCACCTTGCCTGCTCTGCCGCGGCAATTATCAAGCCGTCCCAAAACGACAGCCGGAAGAGAACGCTGATGTCGATTCCCTGTTCGATGGTGGTCAGGTCAACGGAAACCACTTCCATATTGCCGAGGTTGTGCACGATATTCTTCGTGATCATGGGGTCAACCTTCAGCTTCGTCGTGGAGGCGCTGTAGAACTCATGCAGCACCTGGGTCGAGATGACCGGAAGCTGGTCTTCCACCACGCCTCTCACTATGGACCTGGCCCCGGCCTGTTTTTCGCTGTCATGGCCGTCCAGAGTGTACACCAAAATATTCGTGTCCAGAAATATCTTAGTCTTGGACACGATGCAGTTCGTCCCTTGTCCATGTTTCGCCCCCCGAGGAGGCTTCTGCCCTGTCCATGAGTGAGAAAGTGTCCTCAAGCCATTGGGAAGAGTCCGCAATGACCGTCTGTTCGACCAGGCGCCGGACGAGAGAGTTGAAGGAGATATTGTGCCGCTTCGCGTACTCTCTTCCGCGCCTGAGCATTTCCTTGTCAATCGAAAGGGTTATGTTTCGCATAGTTCCACCTCTATATTACACATAATACGTGCACACTTATATATTGTAAAGATTTTGGGAACAGAGGAATAGTGCCCCCCTCAGATAATCCAACATGCACTTTTAGTCAGTTTTAGTTAGTGTTTATATACTCTATTTAAAGTATTTTGAGTTGCTATATTTTCTCCCGGGAGAATTTCCCCTGCGTATTCAGCTCCTTTTTCCACATTTTTTTATGTGGTACCATGAACCGCAATACTGCGGTCAATACAAAAAGGAGCGTGCTGCCATGCGAAGCGCGGAAGAAAAAGCGAAATCCAGGAATGCCGTCCTGGAAAAACTCGATCAGATGGGCATCCTGTACGAGATGGTCGAGCACCCGGCGGCCTATACCGTCGAGGACATGGACCGTATAGGCTTCGACGAGAAGGTGACCGTCTGCAAGAACCTCTTCGTCCGGGACCAGAAGAAAAAACCCTCCCACTGGCTCGTAGTCGTGCACAAGGATAAGCGTGCCGACCTGGACAGCCTTGCCGAACAGCTTGGTACAAAACACCTCAGCTTCGCCTCCGCCGACCGGCTGAAACGGTACCTGGGGCTCGCCCAGGGCGAGGTCACTCCCCTCGGCGTTCTGAACGACGTGAACCACGAGGTGACCGTCGTTTTCGACCGGGATATCATCGGCAATATGCACCTTGGGGTCCATCCCAACGACAACACGGCCACGCTCATTCTTTCCTTTGATGACATCCTGAAGGTCGTTAAGCAGAACGGCAATCCGGTACGCTATATTACCGTGCCGGGAGAAAAGGAATAGGCCGGGGGGGACCTGAAGACCATTCAGGAAATCTGCGGCAGGCGTCTTCGGACGGTGTCCGCAAAATTTCACAGGAGGTGCCGGCATGTCCGGAACGGAACGGAAGAACATCAGGCCGGGAATGAACGTGATGGTCGTGCAGAAAGAGGACCAGGGGACCGGAAAACTCACCGGGGGCGTGGTATTAAACATCCTCACCAAAAGCCCGCACCACCCTCACGGCATAAAAGTCCGCCTTGAAAGCGGGATCGTGGGACGGGTGAAAGAGATAGTGGAATAAAGGGTTACCGGTAACCGGTGCAGTGCTGGGGCTTCACTATATGCGCCTCAGACGGAAACGCCCGCCTTCCCCGGTAAGGGAAGGCGGGCGGATGCTTCTAAACGCTCATAAAAGGGTGTGCCGCTCTGAGGCCACCCTTCAGTGCAGTTCTCTCGTCGTGTGGAAGATGATCTCCGGCCAGAGCTTCGCCACGTGCTTCAGCTGCCATTCCCCGTCTGCCAGGAAGGCAAGGTTCCCCTCCCCGTCCAGGGCGAGATCGTTGCGGTTCATTTTTTCGAACTCCTCAAGCCTCTTTCTGTCTCCGCACTCCACCCATCGGGCCAGGGCATAGTTCACATGCTCATAATCGGCTTCAACGCCGTATTCGGCCTTCAGCCGCGCTATTGTCACGTCAAACTGCAGCACTCCCACAGCCCCCAGGATGTAATCATTCCGGCCGAGGGGCCGGAAAAGCTGCACCGCCCCCTCCTCGGTGAGCTGCTGCAGCCCCTTCTGAAGCTGTTTCGCCTTCAGGGGCGTCTGGAGCCGCACCCGCCGGAAGTGCTCCGGGGCAAAGCTCGGGATGCCGGTGAACTTCAGGGGTTCCTTCTCGCTGAACGTATCGCCGATCTTTATGGTTCCATGGTTATAGATGCCAACGATATCCCCCGGCCAGGCTTCCTCAGCCAGCGCCCGCTCCTGGGCCATGAAGATCACCGGGTTTGTTGCCGTCACATCCTTGCCCAGGCGGTGATGGCGCATCCGCATCCCCCGCTCGAAACGCCCTGAGCAGACCCTCATGAATGCGAGACGGTCCCGATGGGAGGGGTCCATGTTCGCCTGGATCTTGAAGACAAATCCCGAGAAGGCTTCCTCGTCCGGCGCCACGGTGCGGGATACAGCCTCCCGGGGACGGGGTGCCGGGGCGATCTCCACGAAGGCGTCAAGCAGTTCCCTCACGCCGAAATTGTTGATGGCGCTGCCGAAGAAGACCGGCGTCTGGTTCGCCTTCAGGTAGTGTTCCATCTCGAAGGGATTCGCCGCTCCCCCGAGGAGGGCAAGATCGTTCCGAAGCTCCTCTGCCTGGCGCCCCAGTGCCTTGTCAAGGAAGGGGTCATTCACGTCCCGAATGGTGCGGACCTCCCCCACCCTGTCGCTTCCGGGGGTGAAAAGATTCAGCTCTTTCCGGTACAGGCTGTATGTTCCCTTGAAGCGCTTCCCCATTCCGATGGGCCATGACAGGGGGGCACACTCCACCTGGAGCTTCTCCTCGATGTCGCCGAGGATATCCAGGGGGTCCATTCCCTCACGGTCGAGCTTGTTGATGAATGTAATGATGGGGGTGTTCCGCATCCGGCACACTTCCATGAGCTTGCGGGTCTGGGTCTCCACGCCTTTTACGCTGTCGATCACCATGATCACGCTGTCCACGGCGGTCAGCACCCGGTAGGTGTCCTCCGAGAAATCCTCGTGTCCGGGCGTATCCAGCAGGTTGATCTCGTAGTCCCGGTACTCGAACTTCATCACCGAGCTGGTGACGGAAATGCCCCGCTCCTGCTCGATGCTCATCCAGTCGCTGGTGGCGTGGCGTTTTGCCTTCCGCGCCTTCACCGCACCCGCGAGGTTGATGGCCCCTCCGAAAAGAAGCAGCTTCTCCGTGAGGGTCGTCTTTCCGGCGTCCGGGTGGCTGATGATGGCGAAGGTCCGCCGCCGTTCTATCTCCTTTTGCAGGGGTGTTTTCCGGGTTGGTACTTCAGTGCATATCTGCATGTTTCGTGCATTTCTCCTTCTTGCCCTGTTTACGGCATGAGAAAACCGGAGATGGCCCCAGCTTTCCCAAGTGTGTTATTGTACTCTATCGGGTCATTTTTCAAAAGGGGCAGGTGAACATTGATCAAGGGAATCACCCCGTTCATCCCCACCTACACCAGGGGGGAACAGCCTGCACACCAGCAGTCAGCCCGTCGATCATAAGGTGAATTCGCCACGTCAGGGGCGAAGAGAGGGATCCCGTGGGGGACAATGCGCGGGCGGTTCCTTGCGGTGTATAATTTCAAAAGCTGCAATCGAAATCTGATGCACCTGCCGCCGCCGGACATAAGAGACCCGCAGCCGGAAAGCCGTTCTGTCAGGTTTATGGGTTGTTGACCGGAAGCGAACAGGCAGAAAGAGACAAAGGATGATGAATACCATTTTCCCACCAGCGAGGAGAGATACCATGAAAACAGTGATCGTGGCTGCATGCGCATTCCTGGCCTTCGGAGCGTTTTCGTTTTTCCCCCGGCCCGCAGACGCAGCGGAACCTTCCGTTTCCGTCGATTACGAATACGGCGATCTGAAAGAAGTGATCGTCGGCCTGCCCTACGGCATGTCGCCCTCGCTGGAAGCGAAATGGTTCGCCGACGCGCTGAAAGTGCTGCCGGATGATGAAGCGGAATACGCCCGGAAGACAGCGGGAATGCTCTGGACGGAGATGATCAACCCCGACACGGGCAAAAGCGAAACGCAGATGCTGGCAGAAGAAAACCAGGCCTTCATCGCAATCCTGCAGTCCCTGGGCGTCACGGTGTACCGTCCAGCGGAGATCACCGTCGATTTCATCAAAAAGCATTACGGCGCGGATGTACTGCTCAACGGCTTCAGCCAGGACTTCCCCCGGGACAACATGGCCGTCATCGGCAGCAACGTCATCGAGTTCAATCTGCGGACACCGATCCGCAAGGTGGACATCTCCGGATTCCGGGATATCCTGACCGAAAAATGTTCCGACCCGGCAGTCAGGTGGTTCTCCATGCCCCACACCGAGCTTCTCGAACCCGCCCGCGCCGACGCGCCCCTTCTGGAGGGCGGCGACGTCATCGTGCTGGGCAGAACCGTTTTGGTCGGCAATACGGAAAACCCCAGCGTGGGGTCCAACGAGGCCGGCTTCAACTGGCTCAAAAACATCCTGGGCGATGACTATACGGTGAAACGCGTCCGGCTCGTGGAAAGCGTGCTGCACCTGGACTGCGTGCTCTCCGTACCCCGCGACGGACTCGCCATCATCTGCGAAGAAGCCTTCCTCGACGGCCTGCCCGAAGAGATCAAAGACTGGGACCTGATCAGGGTCAGCCTGGATGATGTCAAGCGGCTTGCCGTCAACAGCCTTCCCGTCAATTCCCAACACTACGTTCTGTCCTATAACCTGCACAACGACAACCGCTACATCCAGACCGAACTCGAAAAGCGGGGCATCACAGTCCACCGCGTGTTTTTCGGAACCCACAACGGCCAGGGCGGATCGCTGCGCTGCGCGACCCAGCCTCTGAAGCGGGAGGTCAGAACGACGAACCCCTGAGACTTTAAAAGGGCACGTAGGTCAAGAACGGAGAACGTATTCTGCAGCTCCTGCGGGGTTTTCACATCCTCGCCCCGGAGCACCC
>JAAYJB010000164.1 GCA_012523155.1 Synergistaceae bacterium
ATGGACGCTGAATAAAATCAAGTCATTCAGGATGATCGCTCCACAATGACCTGGAAACTATCAACTTTTTATTTACTAAACGTATATTCTACCACGTATTTTCGAAGTGTCAATACCTTGTTTATTGTTGTTTTCTCCGAAACCCGCAGCTTCGTTTTATAAAATGAAGCGAAAAATCCCCAAACGGCCAATAAGGGGCTTTGTTTCCCCTTCTGCTTCTTTCTGTTTGTATCTTCTTTTTGCTCTTTATCCTCTTTTGTGGTTCTATCCCCATCTGCACTCAAGGCTGTTTTCCGTGTTGCAGGGGTACTTATGGAACCGAACACTTTTTTCAGTCCGTCATTATTGCCTGCAGCAGCGGCCTGACTTTGGATTTTAAACAGAGAATATGAAAAGATAAAGAATACACCATTTCCGTGCATAAAAAAGGCAAAAAAAAGACCCCCGGGAATCTTCCTCCCAAGAGTCTTATGGGAAACAAGAACCGCTGAATACAGCGGATTGAATCTGGCTCCTCGGCGAGGACTCGAACCTCGAACCTAGTGGTTAACAGCCACCCGCTCTGCCGATTGAGCTACCGAGGAATAATTCTCAATTGAGTGGAGGCGGCACCCAGATTCGAACTGGGGATAAAGGATTTGCAGTCCTCTGCCTTACCACTTGGCTATGCCGCCGGAAAACAATGGAGCGGAAGACGGGATTTGAACCCGCGACCCCAACCTTGGCAAGGTTGTGCTCTACCCCTGAGCTACTTCCGCGTCCCTTTTCAAGAATTCAAAGATGGTGGCGGGACCCAGAATTGAACTGGGGACACGCGGATTTTCAGTCCGCTGCTCTACCAACTGAGCTATCCCGCCTCACTTGGAGGTATAATGGCGGGGCCGACGAGACTCGAACTCGCGACCTTCGGCGTGACAGGCCGACGCTCTAACCGACTGAGCTACGACCCCGCATCTCCAATGAAGCCTTGGTGGGCGAAACAGGGTTCGAACCTGTGACCCCCTGCGTGTAAGGCAGGTGTTCTACCGCTGAACTATCCGCCCTCGGATGTTCCAACAACGCGAGGGATAGTATATAAGGAATTCCGCTAACGGTCAACTCTTTATACCAAAGAAAGAATTTTCCGTTATCTTTGATCAATGTCCTGCCGGAAACATGGCAGGTGCTCTTGGTTTTTTGTTCCCTCAAAAAGCCGGATCCGTACATTTCCATGATCAATACAAGGTAAATACCGGTATTCTATCAGCGACAGAAGGGGTGCTCATTCTTTTTTCTGTGTCTTACCTGTTCTGAATTCCACCCCGTACAACTCCTCGTAGACCTTTATCATGGCTCCCTTGTTTTCACTGCCGTATCCCTTCAGCAGGGCTGCCTGGAAAACAGCCGCCGCCGCATTGAATACGGGAAGCGGCAGCTTCATTTCCCCGGAAACCTTAAAAGCCGATACAATGTCCTTGTAGGCTTTTTCAAGGGGATAGCCCTCTGAAAACTCGTTTTTCAGGATCCTCGGAATAAAAAATTCCGAGGCAAAACTTCTGCCGGTCCCTGAATTCACAATGCAGCCCACTTTATGGGGATCAAGTCCCATTCCGCGTGAAAGGGCCAGCATTTCAACAAGGGAGGCCACATTCATATCATAGAGGACCTGGTTTATCAGTTTTACCAGCTGGCCGCTGCCGGTTTCCCCCATATATTCAATAGTATTCCCGATCCGCTCCAGGTAAGGCCTTACAGCATCGAAGACTTCCCGCTCTCCTCCGCACATGACGGCAAGAGTTCCATCAATGGCTCTCTGCTCCATACCGGATACAGGAGCATCAAGGAAATGAATACCTTTTTCCTGAAGCGCTTTTCCGATTTTCACCGTTATCCCGTAGTCGGACGTGCTTAAATCCACGATAACCTGCCCGGGCTCAAGATATCTGAAGAGATATTCGCTGCCGAGGACTATCTCCTCGACCACATCCCCGTCAGGAAGTGAAAGAAAAATCACAGCCGCCTCGCTGATTTCTTTCACTGAAACAGTTGTCACTATTCCCTGTTCAACATACTTCACAGCTTTATGCTTGTCCCTCACAAAGGCAACTATTTCCTCTGAACCTTTCTTTCCCATATTCACAGCCATAGGGCCGCCCATTACGCCCAGGCCGAAAAAACCTATTTTGGTCCCGTCCATTCGCTGCTCTCCCTCCCGCCTGAAACTGAAATTTTTATAGTGAACAGATCCATAGATTACCATGGCACACGGCCATTTTCGCACTCAGGGGGCAGGAAAGCTTATCTTCTGTTCTTGTGAAGAACACCCTGAGAGCCCGGTCCCAAAATTTGTTCATATCTTCTCAATAGGTATCTCAACCCATTTTATTCAATAAACATAAAAATATTTTTCCTATTGCACAAAAATACATTAGCAGTATACTTTGCTCAAATGGACTCTTCAGATTATTCCTACTAGTCAAGCATAAAAGGAAAGAAAGGCACTGGAATCAATTGTTTCAGGATAAATCGCAGCTTTTTGAAACAAATGAATGGATAAGGGGGGAAGATAATGTCTGGTAAGAAACGGAAACAGGACACAGGGACAGTATTACGGCGGCGATTGGGGCTACTCGTTTTTGCTTTGGCTGCTTTAATTTTCTCTTTTCTTTCTGCTCCACTGGCAGAATCGGCGGAGGATCCGCCCATCGAGCCTCTGGCTTCGGAGTGGCAGCAAGTCATGATCACCAAACACAGGGCGATCATCTCATTTATGGACACGGACTACGGTCTGAAAACCTTCCGGGGACAGGCGGAAAACCTGGAGACAGACCTCTCAAATTATTACGGGGCCAACGTGATAACAACGACAAAGGCGGACCTTGGAGTTCTCGGGACAAGCGACAGCCGGGTTTTCTCCCAGTCCCAGGCCTTCGGACTCGTGCCTCAGACGAGGACCATCCCTGATGACTTTATGGGGACAAAGACCTTCACCAAGGTACCGACGGGTGTAATCTGCACGTCATACCTCACGAGGACAGATGCCGACGCCAACAATACCTACCTCTGGATGGAGCTTACCGGAAGGAACGAGACGACGGGAACCGTGGAACGCATCGGAAGAGTAAAACTCACAGGCATTTACCGGCCATACTACCACTACAAGTTCAATGCGGACGGTTCAAAAATATTCGCGGCGCCGCTCGACCAGAACGTAGCCCACGACATGGCGGCCTGGGACTGGAACGGGGACGGATACACTGACTGGCTGGTCAACTGCCTCACCAATCCTGTGGGTATCGACAGCCATAAGAACATGAAGGTCTCGCTCGTCTTTGTGGACGGAAAGTCTCTCTACGATGCATGTAGAGGTCTGGGATCAGTCCGGGTATGGCAGAATACGGAATGGGAGTACACCACCGGTGGAATCGTGGTGGGAGGATTGACCGGGTGGGAACCGCCGAACAGCGTCCGCACAGCCATCGGTGACATGGACGGTGACGGTATTCCTGAAGTGGCCCTCTACTACACCAAGGTCCAGGGCGGGTCGGATCACAACAACCACCTCAAGATCCTGAATTTACGGTACAACGGCAGTTCCGATCCCTCGTGGGAATGGATTTTCCAAAAAGGTGATGACGCTGGCAGATGGAACACCCGGTACGACAGTGTGACAGTTGCCATGGGCGACCTGGACGGCGACGGTTTTGACGAACTTGCCGTGCTCCACGGCAGAACACCCTCTATAGGGAAAAATTCAACCCTTTACCTCGACGTCTATAAAATCGTCAACGGAACCGTAGAGAAACTGGTGAAAGGAGAGGAAATCGGGACTACCGCGAAATGCAGCGACCATTCGGCCCCTGCCGTGGAGGCATCCATCGACGACCTGGACGGAGACGGCATCGATGAGCTTGTCCATATCCACAGCCAGGGCGACACTATAAGCAGGCTCCATATCAACGTTCACAAATGGCCGGTGGTCGAAGGCGCCGTACCCCTCACCGGACAAGGGACCAGGTACGGTTATTACCTGACTGCCCAGGACAGCACCTGGACGCTGCATTCAGATTATGCGCGATTTTCCATTAGCACGGGGATGTTCGCCTATCCCGAGACCGAAATACTCAAAAAACAGATCGGCCTTGTATCCACACTCCCAGGCTCCTCCGGCAAAGAAGGCCTCAGGTGGGGTATCTTCTCGTGGAACGAGACCGACGGGCTGCTGCTTATCGCCAAGGGAACGAAGGCGGACGGGGCTCTTAAAAGCAATGTCGTTCCCACGATCACCGCCGCCGACATCGACGGGGACAGCATGGTCCTGGGAGAGCCCACCGGCTTCACCGTTTACGACAACATCGAACCGGTCTTCATCATCCAGGCACCCCCGCGGCACTGGGACGTCCTCTCCGAAGGGGGCACGACCAGGATCATGGATTCCTTTGCGGTCCTCAACGGATACTCCACGACGATGATGGGCAAGGCATCGGACTCCGAGACGACCCTCACCACGAAAACAAGCGAAGGGCACTGGGGCGCATCCTTGGGACTCTCTGTCTCACGGGTTTTTCGACAAAAGGACAACACTACCCTGTTCGAGGCGGGGCTGGAATATGCCGGAGAGGCCGCTCACGCCCATACAGAGGGAACCACCGTCACGACCACGGCCAGCCTGTCAGCTACGGCCCAGTACGACGACCAGGTGTATTTCCGGGCCAACACCCACGACGTGTGGCGGTACCCCGTTCTTATGCCCGAGTCCCAGGCGTTTGTGACAGAGGACAGCGTGACGTACAGAAAATTCGTCCAGTTCATCGTCCCCAGGGTCATCCAGTCGAGTTTCTCCCCCACAGCCGGGAAGGAGGTCGACTGGTACGACCCGTGGCACAACGGGCTGAACCTGTTCTCCTACCCCCGGACCCTGGAACAGACCAGGGATTATCCCCAGGGTGCGGCATCGAAGCTCGACGATGACTTTTGGAAAGACATCAACGGCCTCGTGCTCGCCAAGAGCACGGGTCAGATCATGGGGAACGTGGACAGCACGCAGTCGAACTTCACCATGGAGGTCATAGATCACGAAGATGACCTGGACTCGCTTAAGAATACATGGGGAGGCTATTCGAAAATCAACTACCCCAGCTATGGCAAGCTTATCAAGGTGACAGCCCACGTGGGTCTGCACGGTGACTACTGCCTGGGAACCGACACTACCACCACGTCGGACAAAAGCAAGCTGGGCGGAATAACCGTCTCGTGGCCGGGCGTAGCCGGCTACGCAAGCCCTTCGGGCATGACCCCTTCCGACCAGCAGTTCACCGTTGACGCCGCAATATACGCGAGCGATACCGGCACCATATCCTTCGCCTATGCAGTCTCAAGACTGGCCAAACTCTATTCCCAGATCTGGGGACCCGGTTCACCGTACAAAGCGACAGCCGACCCTGCCCTCAACCTGCCCCGGCAGTGGGTCATCAACGCCGGGAAGTGGCAGGAAAACCCCTTCCCGGGGGACGCGGGAAGGATGCGGGGCCTTCATTTCGAGGGAGCAACGATCGTCGCCTCGGGCGGCGTCAGCGGCCAGGTCATGCCCATCAACAGCGAGGTGACCGCCAGCCTGCGGGTGTACAACTACAGCTTCGTTCCCACGGGCAACGTGACTGTCACACTCAGCTTCCAGCCCATCACTTCGAGCACCGACCTGCCCGATATCAGCAAGGCCACCCCTCTCGGTTCCAGGACCATTCCTTCGATACCGGGGCGGGACAGCGGAACGACCAACAACTGGACGGACCTGACCAAGGTATTCACCACCCGCAGCACCCAGGCGGTGGGGTATCTGCACGTTTCCCTCGCCACTGACGGGGGGAATCTCCAGACGAACAACGACCAGGGACATATCCTCGTGGGCGTGTATGACCCTGCGAACTTCGTGAGTTCTACCCAGACAGCCGCTGCGGCATCCGAAGGCGGCGGCAGGCTCCTGAAAAGCGCGGCAGCGGGCGGGAGACTGAACATCGTGGCCGATTCCATGTCCATACGGCCTCTGAACGAAGACGGAAGCTTCGGAGAGGAGACGACATATCTCGACTCGGGAAGGACCGCCGCAGTCCAAGGGACGATCCGATTCGACCACGCCCAGGGGATAAAGGACAGTACCCTTCTTCACGTATCCGTTTTCCTCCGTGACGAAAAGGGATTTGTGAGCCACCGGATAGTCCCCCTGCTCAAAAACGGCACCGAGCACGTCGTCCGGATGCTCTACACGGCGCCCGACATCAACAGGAGCTTCCCCCTGCAGATGATCGTCACGTCGGACATCCTGCCGGCTGCCGACGATGAGAACCCGGAGGGGCGGACAGTCACGAAAATCCTTACGGTAGGCGAACCGAACGACAGCGGCTGCAGCGCAGCAGGCTTCGCCCCGGCTGCGTTATTGCTGTTCCTTCCCGTTCTATTCCTGAGAAGCCGGTGAAATCCGAAGAAACTGAACCGGGAAAAATGATTGAAAGATGAGCGATAAAAAAGACAGGGTCCACACCCTGTCTTTTTTTACTTTTATTGTCACTGCTTTACATTTCAGAAAGGCAATCACCTGCGCCTTCCCAGGAAAAGTACCGAAAGAATCAGCAATGCCGCCCCATAACCTGCTCTGATGGCAGAGCATCCCCCGCCGGACGACGTGGGCGCGTCCATGAAGACGACCTCTATCTCATAATCCCGGTCCAGGTTCGGGAATGTGTACGAACGGACCGCACCGATGGACTGCCTGTCTACAAGCACATCCTTTACCGTCTTTCCCGCTTCGGGAAGGAATGTCACTGTCACCGGCATCCCCTCTGGGAAACTCCAGGCCGTCCCCTCTCCGCTGTCGAATTCCTCTGCACCTGTGCTGAACCTGAACATCTCGCGGGATGGGGTCTTCATCACAAGAAATTTTCTGACAGATGCCTCGTAGGCTCCCATGTCATATCCGTCTTTTTGGGGACGGGCGATCCCCCGCTGATCCTCTCCGGGGGCATCTGCAGAAGTTCCGGTGTCTATTGCAGGGCTTCCCGGAAGGAGCGCACAGGTCTCCGTCGAACCTCCGTTCCACGCCGGCGTTCCAAGAAGAGGATCGGAGCTGCGGTTTCCATCTCCGGGAAATCCGCCACGAATGATCGAATAGGTAATTCCGAGAATATCGGACTGCTCGTTATAAATCTGTTCTCCGGCGTACACGTTCCAAAAGATGCAGTTCATGGCAAGCGTTATGGAACCTTGCCTGGCGAACAGATCGTCTCCGTATTCCGCCGAGTTTTCATACAGAGTGCAGTTCCTGAGCGACAACGTGCCCTGATTTATCAGCCCGCCTCCAGAAACGGCGCTGTTTCCGAAGAAAGTGCAGTTTTCCGCCGCCCCGTCCCCTTCTTCAGAAAAATCGGCACCGCTCAGGTTCGCGATGGCTCCGCCGTGACCGGCGGAATTCCCGGAGAATGTAGAGGCTTCAACCGTCATTTTTGCGCCATAATTATAAATACCGCCTCCTGATCCCGAAGGATCCGCGCTGTTGTTCCTGAACGTACAGCGGCTGACCGTAATACTTCCGCTATGGTTGTATATTCCGCCCCCGCCTTCCATGCCGGCCCTGTTGAAAGAGAAAACGCAGTCCTTTACGGTCACCCGGTTCTGAGCCCCCGTGCATTTCAGGCCCCCGCCGGTAAAAGCCTCGTTGAAAGAGAATGTACACTCCGAAATGAAGCTGGTGCTGTTCATGCTCCTTACAGGCGATGATGACCAGGATGCCTGGTTCCCGATAAACAAACATTGGCGGATGAGTACGTCCGCGTTCTCCATCAAAAGTGCAGTTCCTCCGCCGCCTTCCAGGAGAGTCGCCCCTTGTGCAGCAGTAATAACCAGGCCGTCGATGAGGGACTGGTACCTTTCCGGTATGGGGCCGGGTGCCGGGCCCCCTTCACACAGCAGGACAAGATGACTGTTCAGGCCTACAATGTTTTCGATCCGTTCCGTTACCCCGTCAGAATTAACCGTGTCATTTAGGTCAAGATCCCCTGTAAGGACAGTCATGTTGACCTCAGGGTCCCTCTGCTCCAGCGAATTCTCAAATCCGGAAAATCCTCCGTACAGGGCAACACCGGCAGGAAGAAGAAATGACCGGTCCTGCCGGCCCCCGGTGTCAGGCCGGTATCTCCCCCTTGCCACCCAAAATTCGGTTTCGGGCACCGCTTCCGAAAGAAGAACAGGAAACGTTTC
>JAAYJB010000165.1 GCA_012523155.1 Synergistaceae bacterium
GGCGAAAGCCGCCGCTGAGGCACTGGGCTCCCGTCTTGACGGCGGAGTGGTGGTCACAAAATACGGTCACAGCATGGGGGAGATCCAGGGCATTGAAATCCATGAAGCCGGGCACCCCTTTCCTGATGAAAATACACTGGCAGGCACGGCAAAAGCCCTTGAAAAAGTGAAGGGGCTCTCAGAGAAGGACACAGTGCTTTTTCTTGTCTCCGGCGGAGGATCTGCGCTTTTTGAAAAGCCGAAGGATGGTGTCAGCCTGGATGATCTCATTTCTGTTACCGACCAGCTTCTCGCATGCGGGGCAGACATTGTGGAGATCAACATGATACGGAAACGGTTGTCAGCCGTGAAGGGAGGGAGGTTTGCGCAATTTGTCGCACCCTCCCATGTCTTTGCGATCGTCCTTTCCGATGTGCTGGGAGACAGGCTCGACAGCATTGCATCAGGTCCTGCCCACCCTGACAGCTCCACAGTCCGGGAGGCCATGCGAATAGTGGATAAGTATTCCCTGTCGATGCGGCCCGGGCTTCTCGATGCCCTGAAGGAGGAAACTCCGAAAAAGCTTGACAACGTGACCACTGTTATCGCCGGCAGTGTCACCGCCCTGTGTTCCGCGGCGGAAAAAGCGGTCAGGGAACTGGGATATGTCCCACTGCTGGTGACGACTACCCTTTCCTGCGAGGCCAGGGATGCCGGTGCATTTCTCGCCTCCATGGCACGGGAGATCCGGTCATCGGGAAATCCCCTGAAGCCTCCCTGTGCGGTTCTCCTTGGAGGGGAAACGGTCGTTCATCTCAAGGGAAAGGGAATGGGAGGCAGGAACCAGGAGCTTGCCCTTGCAGCCGCTGCAGGCATCAGGGGCCTTGCGGACACGGCGGTCATTTCAGTGGGATCGGACGGGACCGACGGGCCGACGGACGCTGCCGGCGGGCTGGTGGACGGGGAAACCGTCTCGGCCATATCGGGCCTCGGATTGGACCTCGAAAAAATCCTTGCCGACAATGACTCCTATCATGGTCTTGACGCTTGCGGATGCCTTGTACGTACCGGACCGACCGGCACAAACGTAAACGACCTCACCATACTTCTCTGCAGATAATAGAAATAAACGGCCCGATAACCGCTGAAATTCTATATTAGCCCGGACTAATGAAAGATTTCCAGGGATCGTGCTTCCGGTTCGAGCTTGCAGCGATTACAATTATGGTCATTTTTTCTGACAGGCAGCGAAAATAACAACGTACTTTACCCTTTGTGGGAGAAGAGATGGTGTGTTGTATCAGTTGATTTCTATTTCTGAAAAAATCATGGTTCCGGTCAGGGAATAGGCCGCGGGAACCCATGTGGATTTTGTCCGAAAGAAAATAAGGAGGTGCTTCCATGAAGCTGAGAGTAGGTGTTCTGCAGCTCGATATCTCCCTGGGAGACCGGAAGAAAAACAGGGAAAATGTTGAAAAATGGATGGCGTCCGTTTCCGTGCCCTCGGATCTTCCGACGGCCGTAGTTCTTCCCGAGATCTGGGATGTCGGATATGCGCTTGACAGGGCCGGGGAACTGGCAGATCCTGAAGGAAAAGACGCTGCCGCATTTTTGGGGGGGCTTGCCAGGAAGCACGGTGTCTGGTTTGTCGGAGGGTCCGTGCTTGTGTCCACCGGGAGCGGATATGCGAACCGGGCCCAGGTGATAAATCCGAAGGGCGACCTTGTTGCGTATTATGACAAAGTTCACCTGATAAGGCTCATGGAGGAGGAGAAGTACTTCACCGGCGGCCGGAAGGAATGCCTTTTCTCCCTCGAGGGAGCGAAGGCGGGGTGTGTCATATGCTATGACATCCGGTTCTGCGAATGGCTCAGAACGTACGCTCTCAGGGGAACAGAAGTCCTCTTCGTGAGCGCGGAGTGGCCGAGTGCGAGGGCGGATCACTGGAAGACACTTCTCCGGGCGAGGGCCATCGAGAACCAGATGTTCGTGGTGGCCTGCAACCGGTGCGGAACCACAGGGGACACCCACTTCGGAGCAGGCTCCATGATCATCGGCCCGAAGGGCGAGGTCCTTTTCGAGGGCGGTGAAGGCGAGGAAGCGGGGTTTGTGACTATAGATCTCGATGAAGTGTCACGATTCCGAAATTTTCTGACGGTCTTCAATGACAGGGTACCGGAGATTTACGGCACTCATTTACGATAGGAGGATTTCAATGGCAAAACCTGAAATGGAATTCAGCGACACTCTTCCCATGGGACAATGGCGCCAGGTAAAAGGTGCCGGAGAAGGGATTTTCGAGAAAATCCTCTCCTGGGATCCTGAAACGGGAAACCTCTCCAGGCTGGTGAAATTTGGTTCAGGGGTAAGAGTTCCGAAGACCCAGGCGCATGATTTTTGTGAAGAAGTATTCATTCTTGAAGGCTATATGATCGATGTCGCCAAAAACCTGACGGCAGCTGCCGGCTATTATGCCTGCAGGCCTGTGGGGATGATCCATGGTCCATATGACATCCCCGTGTCGTGCCTGTGTTTTGAGACGAGGTACCAGGACCCTTCACAACCGCTGAACCCGGATTGTTCGCTCTACAGCATGAAACCCGAATAAGGATTATCCAGGCCCAATGCCCCGGAAACCGTCTCCGGGGCATTGTTTTTTCCCGGACGGCCTGTCCATTTCCGTTTCCGTGTATTTCCAGACGCGTCACAGTATAATAAAATAAGTAAATTTTTCCCCCGAGAAAGGACGGACGAATATGGCCCGGAAA
>JAAYJB010000024.1 GCA_012523155.1 Synergistaceae bacterium
CCCTCCTTTCTGTGGAAGAACTGCTGCTCGTACCTGGAGTGACGGAGGAAGTCCTCTCCGGCGGAGCGGGAAGGCAGGGGATCCGTCCCCTGGTGTCCGTATGGACCGAAGGGAAGATAAACGTCAATTCGGCACCGCCGGAAGTGCTCGCCCTCCTTGACGGCCTCGACAGGCGGATTGCCGCCGACCTCGCGGAGACACGGAAACGGAGGCCCTTCACATCCATGGATGACCTTGCCGCGGTGCCATCCTTCCCCGCCTCCTCGCGGTCAAGGCTGATGAACGTCCTTTCATTCACGAGCACCCGTTTCAGGGTATCCTTTTCTGCTGTATTTGCCGATGGCGAAAAGGTGCCGCTTCAGGTTATACTTGCAGTGAAAGCATCAGTACCGGAAACTATCGCATGGGGGGAGCCGCAATAAAGAGCCGTCAGATTTCAGCCTTTCTGCTCATGACCCCGGACGGTCTCCGTGACCTTAAAGACGGGGAGGAAACAGAAAACTATCCGGGAGGGGAGCTCCGCGAAAAAAGCTTTCCTTCCAGGGGAGACCTTGTGCTGTACCCTTTCGGTACTGTTTCCGCCCACCCGTTCTCCTTTCCGTTCCGTTCCATGAAAGACATATCAAACGCCCTGTCGCTCAGGTTTCTTCCCCTTCTTTCAGGCGAAGAGAACGTCGAGATCGTTCCATGGGTAAAAAAAACAGGTAATGGTCCGTCCGTCGGGGCGGCATTCTGCATAGCATCCGCCGAAATACCCGGCGGCCGGGAGCACGGATCCCCGGCGGACCACCACAGCTGGCCCCTGCCCCTTGCACTGGCGTCAGCTGTAAACGGCAGCGGGATAGCGGTCTACCGGGACGGGCAGGTCGGTGCGTCGGCCGTTTTTGAGGACGGTGTTCCCCTCCTGTGCCGCAGCGGGGTCTCGGCTCAATGGAACACCGATGACGAGATCCGGCTCTGCAGGGAATACTGCCTCGCCGGTGAAAAAGAGGCGCTCGCAGCCGAACCCCGGGTGATCACCGGGCGTGAAGAACTGTTGAAAGCAGCCCGGGAAACGGTCGCCCGGTTCCCTGAATACCTCGAGATCGACCTCTCCCGTCCTGCCCTCGATGCGGCCCGGGCAAGAGAGCGGACGGCACGGGCGCTTTGGAGGTTTTCAGCCGCCGCTGCACTCTTCGGTGCCGTCTTTTGTCTCTTTCAATACACACTTTTTCTCCGGATCCGGTCATCAATGGACCTTCTTGTCTCGGAAGGAGCTGCGATCTACCGTGAGACCGCCGGAGGAACCGAACGGATCGTCGACCCTCTTTCCCAGGCGAGGGGCAGACTCGCGGCACTGAAGGGAGACGGGGATGACGGGGGTACCCTAACGGGGTTCCTCGCCCACCTAGGCAGCGCATGGAGCGGCGAAAAAAAAGGAAAAGACGGGCTCCCTGTCCTTGAGCAGATGAGGTATGCGGGTGAAGGGGCGGATCTGACCGGGACGGCGCCATCCATGGAGTCCATACAAGCCCTCAGGATATCCCTCGACTCGGGCGGATTCCAGGCGACGCTCGGGGATATTCAACAGGTTCCAGGCGGGGGACTGAGGTTCTCCCTGTCACTGAGGAGGCGCGGAGAATGAAACTGTCCGGTTTTTCCTCTTTGTTCTCCAGGGATGAAGGAGGACCGGGAGCCGAACGGAGATCCCTTTTCCTGGCCCTTGCCGCGCTTCTCGTGTGGGGGATCGGGTTTTCCCTCTGGAGCGATGCCAATGATCTTCGTCAGCGTCGGATCCTTCAGAAAAAACGGTTCGACGAACTCACGGCCGTCCTCGGCGAATACGCATCCCTCAGGCGGCTTTCAGGAAATGGGACAGGGGATGCTGCTGCAGGTCCCGAGGAAGATCTCCTGACCGCCATAACCAACGCGGTGGCATCTCTCGGTCTCAGGTCGAACATGCAGAGCCTCAGCACCACCACCGGAAGGGCAGGAGGAAACGCCGTCTCGGTGACCATGGAAGGACTCTCCTCGGAGGCTCTCGCGAAATTTCTGCAGGAGACTGAACGTAGGGGCATTTTTTCTTTCTCCGCCGATATCCGTGCGATCAGGAACACGTCCGCGGCCGCCGGTTCTCCGCCCCGCAGTCTTACAGCGGTTCTCCTTCTGGGGAGGCGATGATCATGCGCTGCGGAAGGGCTATTCTTCTGCTCCTTGTCTCCATTGCTGCCTTCTGCCTCTCTTTCTGGCTGTTCTTTCCTTTCAGCGATCTGGCGGAAAC
>JAAYJB010000166.1 GCA_012523155.1 Synergistaceae bacterium
AAAAAAGAGGCAGGCCTGTAAAGGCCTGCCTCATAAGTGTCCGAAAAACCGCAGATACTCGTCCTGAAATTAACGCTTGGAGAACTGGCGAAGTCCGCGGGCACCCTTCTGGCCGAACTTCTTCCGCTCCACCATGCGGGGATCGCGGGTAAGAAGCCCCTCTTTCTTGAGAACCGGGCGAAGATCAGGATTAAGTTTGATAAGAGCCCGTGCGATTCCGAGACGGACCGCGCCGGCCTGGCCTGTAAGGCCCCCGCCTGAAGCGCGGACAAAGACGTCCACTTTCCCCTCCAGCCCGGCGGTTTTCAGCGGCCGAAGGGCGCTGTTCTGCCAGCAGACTCTCGGGAAATAATCTTCCACAGTTCTTTCATTTACTTTTACAGCTCCATCGCCGGGACGAACCCGCACGCGAGCAAGGGCGCACTTTCTTCTTCCGGTCCCCCAGAAGTAACCTGCATTCTGCATCGAGTCTTTTTCCCCCTCTTAAAAAATTACACTTCTATGGCAACGGGGCACTGGGCCGCGTGCGGATGCTCCGGCCCCGCATATACCTTGAGCTTCCTGTGGAGCTTCAGGCGTGTCCTGGGAAGCATGCCTTTTACGACCCGCTCCATAAGCTGAACGGGCTTCTTGTCAATCATTTCACCGTACGTGGCCGAACGGAATCCGCCAAGGTAACCGGTGTAGTAATGGACGGTGCTCTTCAGCCTCTTGTTTCCGGTAAGCTTAGCTTTCTCCGCGTTTATGATGATGACAAAGTCACCGCAGTCAACGTGGGGGGTATAGGTGGGCTTGTTTTTCCCCATGAGAATCTTCGCCACCTGGGATGCAATACGGCCAAGGGGCTTGTCGGTGGCGTCAACGATATACCACTTGTGCTCCACCTTTTCTTTTACGGCCATAAAGGAACGACTGTCCGACATGGAATTTCCTCCTTCATTATCTCTTCCGGGTCATTTTTCGTCATTTTCTATTGAAAACATCACACATACACGGCGTACAGACGCTGCCCAAGCATCGAAAAGGGACGTGGCAGGGGTCCCCCGGGCAAACTGTTCCGCCGGCACTGCGAAATGATGCAGGTTATTCTCCAAATGATTATTTTACACGAACAAGCCGGGGATTGGCAATCCTCCCCGGAAGTCTTCCTCTTTTTGCTATGGGAACCCCTTTGATCTCCTTGATGTCCATGGTCATATCTATGGGGTTCGCGTGCGATATGTAGCTGCCCACTCCGAACGAATCGGCACCGGCTGCCGAGAGTTCCCTGATCCTTTCGGGATACAGCCCTCCTGAAGCGATGATCTTCACGTGATCATATCCTGCAAGATCAAGCCGGAAGCGGATCTCCCGCACCAGGTCGGGGGACACGCCCCCCCGCTCACCGGGAGTATCAAGGCGTATGCCCGCGAGCTTTTCGCCGAGCGCGTCTGCAACTCTGAGCGTCTCCTCGGCTTCATCCTTGAAGGTGTCAACGAGAACCATTCTCGGATCGCCGAGGGGCATTACGGCGTCATAGTGTCTTGCAAGCTCGACGGTGTCTCCCACGAGAAGGACCGCGGCATGAGGTACGGTTCCTGTGGGCTCCATCCCTGCAAGTTTCGCTCCGAGGATGCAGCTGGCGCCCTTGCATCCGCCCACTTTAACTGCTGTCCGCTCCATTACGGGAGCTATTGCAGGATGGACATGCCGAGCACCGAAGCAGAGCACTGGTTTGCCGTCGGCAGCGTCGACACACGCCCTTGCGGCAGTGGCCCAGGCTGAGGCGGACGCGATCATTCCGAGAAGCACGGTTTCGTACATTCCGAAAGCCTCATAGGGACCAGCTATCCTTATGAGCACTTCTTTCGGCTTGAAGTTGTCGCCTTCCCTGAGGGCATCGATCTCCAGGCCTTTCCCGCCGAGGATCTCCATTGCCTCGTCAAGCCCTGCAAATATTCCGTTTTTCCGTGCAAATATCTCGGCAGTCACAGGAGAGGAAAGGACTCCCGCACTGCGGAGCACATCCCTGGTCTTTACAAAATATACATCGGTGGTACATCCATGCAGAATTTCATCATGAGTCGCCGAGTGCAGTCTTTTTGTTTCTACACTGTAGGACTGGACATCGGCAAAGCAGTCCATCTGTCCGCCATTTTCTCGTGCATGGCTGCAGCAGGATGTATCCATGTCAGCTTAATAAAGAACAAGAATAATGGATGTTACCATGAAAATCCCGGTCAAAACCACCGTGAGCTTCGAAAGTCCTGTAAACCTCTGCCACTGATTACCTCCGGCATCGGCCTGGGTGCCTCCTCCGAATATGCCGGTAAATCCGCCCTGTTTTCTCTGCTGCAGCAGGACGACCCCGGAAAGGGCAAAGCAGAGCAGAATGTGGACAATACCAAGAAAGGTCTTCACGTTGCGCACCTCCTAGAAAATAGGAAACAAAATCCAGACGAAAAGATATTCTATCACAGATGATCAGGAAAGGATATCCATTAAACGATACCCGGCGACCGCCCTGTGAGAAATTTTCCTTTTTACCGCATCCGGAATCTCACCGAATGTCGAGCCGAATCCGAAGGGAGTGAAAATAGGGTCGTAGCCGAATCCACGGTTTCCTGCCGGTTTTTGTACTATTTCTCCGTGACATTCTCCCTCGGTGGCCAGGCAAAGATATTCCCGAGGGAAAAAAAGGGCAAACGCTGCGACATACTTCGCGTACCGATCCTCCCGGTTTTTCATGGCGTTAAGCATCCAACGGACGCGCCCGGGGTCATCGGGCGCTATTCTTGCTGAGAAAATACCCGGTTCCCATCCGAGGGCCCGCACCTCGACACCACTATCGTCCGCAAGGGCTGGAATTCCGGCCTTCAAAGCCCATTCCCTGGCCTTGAGCCTGGCGTTGGACATGTAGGTGTTCCCTGTTTCCTCCACATCCAGGGTCAGAAGGTCCGGTCCGAATAGGATCCTGATGCCGAGTGGGGCAAAGAGGTCCACGACTTCCGTATATTTGTTTCTGTTCCCGCTTGCGAAGAGAAGGCCTTCAGGAAAAAGAGAGTTCGCTCTCGTCAAGGCTGAGGGCCTCCTTTTGCTTTTCGATCACTTCCTGTGTGCCTTT
>JAAYJB010000167.1 GCA_012523155.1 Synergistaceae bacterium
AGACCATGCTGCGGCGTGCACTCTGGCTTTCAGGCGGGATTTTCTGGTTCGTCTACGTTCTGGCGCCACTGGCGCTTATTTTCGCCGGGTCATTCGGCGAAAAATGGTTTGGTACACTGCTCCCCACCGGGTTCACGCTCAGGTGGTACGCCGACCTGTTTACCAAGACCATGTACCTCCGTGCCATGAGAATGAGCCTGCTGGTGGCATGCCTTACTGTCGGGATCAACGCGATGGTTGGGATATGCTCCGTTTATGCCGTGTCTGTCCTCGGGAAAAAATGGCTTCGCAGGGTCTTCGAGTTCGTGATCCTGCTTCCCATCGCCATTCCTCCCGTAGTCATGGGTCTCGGGCTTGTCCAGGGCTTCAACTGGGCTTCCTTTTCCCTAGTGGGAACGTGGCAGCTTCTCCTGGGGGCCCACCTCGTATATACCCTCCCTTTCATGCTGCGCCCCCTCATGGCCAACATGGATATGCTGAACTGGAATATTCTCGAAGAAGCGGGAACATCTCTTGGAGCATCCCCGTTCTTCCTTGCCTCCCGCGTCCTTGTGCCCAATCTTGTTCCCGGGCTCCTCTCGGGATCGATCATGACCTTCGCCATGTCACTGGGAGAGTTCCAGCTCGCGGTCATGGTCACCGGGTCTGCAAGCCAGACCTATCCTGTGGTCCTCTACCAGGCCTTCTACGTGAGCACGGGATTCGCATGTGCTGCCACGACACTGCTGGTTCTGTTCAGCATCCTGAGCCTCGGCGCGGTGATCTTCCTGGGAAGGCTTTTCGGTACCAGGAGTGCGGGAATGGCGGTCTAGCAAAGACATGGAAAGGAGCACATCAGGAATGGAAAGAGCCCCCATCATTTCAGTTATCGGGACATCGACAGCATCTCCAGGGATCTACGAACTGGCGCGGGATGTGGGACGTCTCCTCGCCCGGGCCGGATGCACAGTGGTCTGCGGCGGAAGGGGCGGCGTCATGGAGGGCGTCTGCCGGGGGGTCTCCGAAGAGGGAGGAGTTTCGGTCGGCCTTCTTCCGGGCGACATCATGGAAGCGAATCCCTATGTCACCATTCCTCTCGCGACCGGACTCGGAGAAGTCAGGAATTTCGCGGTCGCATCCGCCGGGGAGGCAATTATCTCCATCGGGGGGGCATTCGGAACTCTTTCCGAAATAGGGTTCGCACTGCGGTCGGGGAAACCGGTAATCGGTCTGAAGACGTGGCATATCTCCGAGGACGGAAAGGCAAAGTCACCGATGATCGAGGCGTCAACTGCCGCAGAGGCTGTCCGCATCGCTCTTGAAAAAACCGGGAGGGATCTCCATGGCAGGGGTTGAGCTCAGATCTGTCAGCAAGCGATTCGGGAAAACCTACGCCGTCCGGGATGTCTCACTCTCGGTGGGAAAGGGAGAATTCCTTTCCCTGGTGGGACCGTCGGGCTGCGGAAAAACGACGACACTTCGACTGGTGGCAGGATTTCTCGCCCCTGACGAGGGGGAAGTGCTCCTGGACGGAGAATCCATGCAAGGTGTAAGCGCCCGAAGCCGCCAGGTAGGCATCGTATTCCAGAACTACGCCCTTTTCCCCAACCTCACCGTTTTCGAAAACGTGGCCTTCGGGCTTCGTACCAGGAAAACGCCGGAGGTCGTGCTGCGTCAGAAAGCGGAACAGCTCCTCTCCATGGTCGGTCTGGCCGCCCGGGCATCAGCCTGGCCCAGAGAACTTTCAGGCGGGCAGCAGCAGCGGGTGGCCCTCGCAAGGGCCCTTGCCATAACGCCGAAAGTCCTTCTTCTTGACGAACCCCTCTCGGCCCTGGATGCAAAGGTCCGGAACTCACTTCGGTTCGAGATCAAGAGGATACAGAGGGAGAGCGGCATCACCACGATCTATGTGACCCACGACCAGGAGGAAGCCCTTTCCATCTCGGACCGCGTGGCCCTCATGAACGACGGCCGGATCGAGCAGACAGGCTCTCCACGCGACATCTACCTGAGGCCTGCAAATTCCTTCGTTGCCGACTTCGTGGGGGTGAACAATCTCCTGGAGGGGGAATATCTCGGTGAAGGGCAGTTCAGGTGGAAGGGAAAAATTCTCTCCGTGGAAAAGGCACTTCTGCCGAAGGGACCCTGCAGCCTTATGATCCGGCCGGAAAGGATCTCCCTTTCCTCCCCCGCCGACTCTTCCGCTGACGCCTCCAACACCTTCGCAGGGCGGGTTTCCGGAAAGGTGTTTCTCGGTCCTCTCGTACGGCTTGCCGTGGACGTGGAAGGCGAGCAGATCCTCGTGGACCTTCTCAACACTGAAATTGAGCCTCCTGCCCTGGATGACCCGGTATGGCTCCGGTTTTCCACCGATGACGGAAGGCCACTGGCAGGAAGGTAAAATTCCGGGGCGAGGGCCCGGGGAACGGGCAGCCCCGATAAAGCGGCAGATAGATGAAGAAACGGACCTATTACAGGAGGGAAAAGAAATGAGAAAGCATGCAGGAAAAGCGTTACTGGCGCTGATAGTGGTTCTTCTTATCACGGGAGCCTGCTTTGCCGAAGAGCTCTACCCGGGAGAAAATACCCTCGCGGAAGCCGCAAGGAAAGAGAAGGGAATCAACAGCTACGACACCGGCCCCACCTGGGCAAACTGGCAGGCACTTTTCGACGGCTTCGAGAAACGATACGGCATCCAGATCACGTGGAACGACCTGGGCAGCGGGGCCACGGTCGTTCGCCTCGACAAGGAGCGTAACAATCCCCAGGGCGACACCGCGTACTACTTCATGCCGTCAGGGGACGCGGCCAGGGAACGGGGGGTCACAGAGCCCTTCAAGCCGGTAAACTTCGATCTCATTCCGGCTGAACTCAAGGACCCGGACGGAAACTGGTTCTGCATCCACAAGGCAACGGTAGTGTTCGTCATCAACAAGAACCTGGTGAAGGAAACCCCGAAGGGATGGCAGGATCTCCTCTCGCCCAAATACAGCAAGTCCGTGGTCTATCTCGATCCCCGGACCGCAGGGATCGGGTACGCCATTGTCATCGCCACCACCTATGCCCACGGAGGCGACCTCGACCACCTGGACAAGGGAATAGACTACCTGGCCGCCCTCCAGAAATCGGGGAACGTTCGCATGATAGAGAAAACCACCGAGTTCGACAAATTTGTCAAGGGCGAGATCCCCATCTGGATAACCTA